>CALFWJ010000030.1 GCA_937928525.1 uncultured Alphaproteobacteria bacterium
GATGAATAAAGGAATTTATCGCTTTTTTGGACCTCTTGCCCGTAGGGTGGCGGTCAAAACGGCTTTCGGATGTCTTTTTCGTCAGTCACTTGGGGGCAACCAAACTCCTTTCTCAAAAAACATCCGAACCGCTGCGCTAAGCCGTTTTGACCTGACACAAATGTACGGATATTATTTTGAATGACTATATATAAAAATACCAATAATTCGCATTATTTTTCCTTTCAAACAATTTGGTATTTCAAACTTATACGCACAACTTATGGTGTACAATTAATCCAATTACAAGTTTTTGCCCAAAGCTGGTCAATTTAACGCCCATAACGGCCAAAAAACTTGCATTTTTAACCAAAAAGACGCATTTTAAATCCTGAATTAACCACAATAATGCAAAATTAACCAAAATTGACCATGGCTCAAATTAATATTACTCTCCCCGACGGCACCATTAAAAACTACCCTTCAAACGTCACTGGAAGCCAAATCGCCACCGATATCGGCCCCGGCCTCGCTAAAGCTGCCATCGCCATGGAAGTTAACGGCACCGAGCGCGATTTATCCGAACAAATTCAAGAAGATAGCGCCCTAAAATTCCTCACCGTAAAAGACGCCCGCGGCCTCGATGCCGCCCGCCATACCCTCACAGCCCAAGTGCTAGCCCGTGCCGTTAAAGCTATGTTTCCAAAGGCAAAATTAGCCATTGGCCCCACAGTAGAGCACGGCTTTTACTACGATGTAGACTTCAGCGAAGAAGCAACCCCCCTCAGTTCCGACGATTTACCCAAGCTTGAGCAAAAAATGCGCGATCTCATGGGCGAGAAAAATCCCGTTGCCCGTGAAGTGCTGCCCGCCGCAGAAGTCCGCCAAATCTTCGCCGACGCAGGCGAAACTTACAAGCTCGAAATCATTGATGGCGCCATCGAGAAAGGCGAACTCATCAATGGCACCGATTTATCAATTTGGCGCCAAACAACCCGCGACGGCACCGATTTTGTCGACCTCTGCCGCGGCCCCCACGCCACCAACCTTGGTCAATTGCCAAAAGCCTTTACCCTCACAAACCTTGCTGGCGCTTACTGGCGCGGCGACAGCAACAACCAACAACTTACCCGCATTTACGGCCTTGCCTTCGCCACCAAAGACGAGCTCACCGCCCACCAACACATGTTAGCCGAAGCCAAAAAACGCGACCACCGCAAACTCGGAGAATCTCTCAACTTATTTCACTTTTCCGACCGCGCACCCGGCCAAGTTTTCTGGCATAACAAAGGCTGGACTGTCTACCTCGAACTCATGGATTATATGCGCCGCAAAGTCCGCCAGCACCAATATACCGAGGTTTCATCGCCTCAACTCATGGACCTCGAATTCTGGCAATGGTCAGGCCACTGGGATAAATATCGCGAAAATATGTTCGTCGCCAAAGAAGCCGACGGCTCCATCTACGCCCTCAAACCCATGAGCTGCCCTGGTGGTGTGCAAATCTTCAACCACGGCACCGTTAGCTACCGCGACCTTCCCATGCGCATGGCCGAATTCGGCAGCGTCTTCCGTCGTGAGGCCAGCGGCGCCCGCCACGGCCTGATGCGCGTGCAAGCCTTCACTCAAGACGATGCGCACATCTTCTGTACGCCCGAACAACTCGAAGATGAAGTGGTCGCCATGTGCGATCTCATCGCCGAAGTTTATAAAGAGCTTGGCTTTAGCAGCGTCCAAGTTAAATTTTCTACCCGCCCAGATGAGCGTATTGGCTCAGAAGAAGATTGGGATAAAGCCGAAGCCGTCCTGCAAAAAGTTTGCAATCGCCTCAGCCTTCCATGGAAATTGAACGAGGGCGACGGCGCCTTCTACGCGCCAAAACTCGACTTTGTCCTCACCGATGCCATTGGCCGCGAATGGCAATGCGGCACCGTCCAGGTTGATATGAACCTGCCCACCCGCCTCAAAATGGAATATGACAGCAACGACGGCACCAAACAGCGCCCGCACATGGTGCACCGCGCCATCTTAGGCTCAGTCGAGCGCTTCATGGGCGTCATGATAGAAGACATTGAAGGCCGCTTCCCCACATGGCTCGCCCCCACTCAAATCACGGTTGTGCCCATCGCAGAACGTCATAACGACTATGCCCATAAACTCCAAACAGAACTAGCAAACGCCAACATCATCACCGCCACAGGTGGCCTGCGCGTAGAAGTAGACGATAGCAGTGAGCGAATGCAGAAAAAAATCTTGCTCGCGCAACAGCAAAAAACCCCCTACATGCTGGTTGTTGGCGACAAAGAAGCCGAAGAAGGCACGGCTGCCGTGCGCCTGCGCAACGGTAAAGACCTTGGCGCCATGAAGATTGAAGACATCATCACCCGCCTCAAAACTGAAATTGAAACGCGCACCGATAACCCCGAGAATGCACATGTCAACAAAGAAGCTGAAGCGGCATAAATAACTGATATCACGAAAAAAGAGACGCCCAATAAGCGTCTCTTTTTTGTGGCCTTATAAAGCAGCCACTGAAATAGTACTATTATCTTCTACGATAATTTTCAGCTTAAAAGGGTCTTGCCCTTCAAAAGAAAATACGAACACATTTTCTTCACCTTCTACACCGCCACCATTTATGGCTTCTAGGCGTGCATCATCTAAGGTGCCTGCTTTTTTAATTTGTTGAGCAAGTACTTGCTTCATAGCATTTTCCTTTTAAAAGTTTAAGTAAGTTATAATCTTTATATAAGATAAAAATCTGCAAATACAACCCTCAATAAAAAGAACGCCCGTTAAGGCGTTCTTCGTTATTTAAGTGCAAGAGTTTACTTCCGCATGAAGCCTAACCAAGTGCACTTTGCGCAACAATAGGCAGCTCTGTTACCTTTTGGTCAGGTATTGGATAGCTCGCTCCAAAAAGCACAGATGCATTACCAGCAAAGCCAGCTGCGGTTAATTTAGACCCACCAAGTGCTGCAATTTCAGGCAGAATTGGCCAAGCTTTTGCCTGTTCCAATTTACCTTTATCATTGTATGGATTTGGCCAATCATGCAAAGGTTCTACGTTAACGATAACAGTGATGCCTTTCACAACCGTCATCCAGTCGGCAACTTCAAGCATCGGTTCATCTGAAGCAACGACTGTGTCAATGATTACCGAGGCCTGTGGCTCGATGCCTTCAACATCAAAATCCGATACATCAGAAGTAACAGTCAAAAATTCAGTGGCCACAAGCGCATCTGATTTTTGAACGTCGTTGAAAGTTACAGCAGTCACAGGAACAATAAATTCTTGTGTGCCATACAATGCTGCGTCATCTGTTTGAACACTACGATAGCTCACAACAAAAACAACATCCGCCTGCGGGGCTACCATATAAGCAATGTGTTCGGTAAATGCGGGGACTTTGACGGTGGGTGGGTCAGCAGAAGTAGGCGTAAGGGCAAACGCAGCAGACGACATTGCCATCGCGGCGGCGCTCCCGATTAAAAGAGATTTGATATTCATATTGTTCTCCTAGAAAAAGCCCAAAACGGGCGGTTAAATTACACCCAGCTGGGGCAATGCAAAAACGGGAAGCAAAACTCACCGCGCTAGCGCACCGAGTTCAAAATAGAACGTGTAACCTTTTAACTGTACTTATCTACCCGCTACTTGTCAATACATATGTATTCTGTGCGGGGCTAAATGTCAATCTGACCATCATTTTGATGCACTTTTGCACTACCCTTCATGGTCAGCATAGTCATCACAAACAGCTCAACGCACCCCAATAAAAACCGTGGCCAAAACGGAATTGCAATCTCGAACACCGCTTTAAGCATCCCCAATGTAGCACCAAGCCCCATAACGCCTGCCCATTTGGTTTGCCAACCCATATCGCGCAACCGCATCACAGCGGCTGGCAATACCAGGAAATAAAGGGCATAAGGCAATAACGGCGCGCCCCACTTAACCCAAAAGCTCGCGTCTTCTGGCGTACTGCCTGCCAGCATATTTTTGATCAATGCGAGTAAATTACTTAAATCGCCAAGGTTACCCATAAAGCTATAAACAGTATAAATTTGCAGTGCTAGTAACGGTAAGAAAGCAAGAAAGAGCAGCCAGTTAAACGGGCCAAGGGTCATTTTATCTTGGGCGGAAAAATACCAACGACCGCGCTGAAGTGTTTGGTGACGCACCCATTCTAGACCTTCCATAAGGTGGTCGCGTGGCATAGCCTTTAACCCTCAGTGCCGTTTTTTAGACCTTGGCCGCGAAACATAGCCGTGCCGTCAACGACATTGCCTCCGTACTTTTCGCTCAAGTTAGGTGCGGGCTTCATCTTGATGGGTTCAAAGATGAGCGCCGCGCCGCGCTCCCAGTTTGGGGTATAACCACCCCGAATTTCGATGGTATAGTTTAGGCCACCAAGGCGACTGAACATAAGCTCGGTCATTTGTTGAATCAGAATATCTTCCATGCGGCCATCGGCATCGGCGGTGCGCTTAAGGCTCCAACCTAAGCTAATGGTAGCTGTTGGCGCCATTTGTTGGCAGCGGCGGATGAATTTTTCGGGCTCAAATTGCTCGCGGGCGTTTTCAGCATCCAGCAGGTTAAAAATTTCGCCGTGAATAATAATGGGGGTTTTTACGTTAAGCTCGTTAATCACTTTAAGTACGGGCTCTACCGCTTGCGGGGTACGAATATCAACCTTCACACCTTTGTTAAACTCGCTCGCTGATGTAAGCCAGCCCTCAAACGTGAGGTTGGCAATGTCTTGTTCGTCTAGCGCCATAAAGGGGGCTGCTTCGTCGGCGTCTATGCCGTCCATATTTGCTTCAAATTGAACGTCGCCTTCTAGCATCATGAGCCCTTCATCGTCAAGGCACTCGGCTAAGTATTGTTGGCTGTTCACGCTGTGCGCCCAAGTGAGGCCCGTGGTGTCGGCTACGTTAAAGAAGTCACAAATACTTTTCATACCGAAAATGTACGGGAAAAATGCGGCGGCGCCTAGCAAACTGCCTATGCTTTGGGCGCGCAATGTGATAACTTGCGCACACCATGAAAACGCATACTTTAACCACTGAGGCAGACACCAAAATGCTAG
>CALFWJ010000031.1 GCA_937928525.1 uncultured Alphaproteobacteria bacterium
TGGCCAAGAAGGCTTGAAAGCTCGTCTTGTGCGCCTTCTAGAGAGGCGATGGCGTTATCGATTTCGGTGATATCGTTGGTTTGAAGGCCAAAAGTAAGCGCCTCTAGCCCTGCCCGCAGCCCTGCAAAGGCTGGGTTATCACCCGTGATGCCATAACTTTGGGTAGTGCCTGGACCGGTGATGATTTGTTGGAGGCGGCTATCGCCTTCATAAAAGTCGGTGGGTAGTGGATCACCCGGGTGGGCTGTAGCTGTTGCTGAGCCTGCAATAGCTGGCGTGCCGCCGTTAGAGCCTGAAAAGATATATTGGCCATCAAACTCGGTATTGAGAATACTGTAGAAGCTTTCGGCCAGCGCTTGGGCTTCTGGCGCTAAGGCTGCGCGGGTGTCAGCGCTGTTTTCGTTTCGGCCAACCGTATAGACTTGTGCCGCTTGGGTAAGAAGGTCGGTGAATTGGCTCACGGCTGTTTCTGTGGCGCGTAGGCGGCTGGTTGCAGTATCAATATTATTGATATAAGTTTCGTTGTTTGAGCTTACATCCCGCAGACTGAGGAGGCTAAAAGCGCTTTCGCTGATGCCTGAAAGCCGTTGTGCTTTTTGGCCTGTAGTAATTTGGAACGAGGCTTCGGCTAGGCGCTGATTCGCATTTTGCAACTGGCGGAGCGAGGTTTCGTTTTGCTGATTGGTGGTCACACGCGTCATGGGTTTATCTTTCTCTCAGGTTATAAGTTTTGGAACAAGATTTGGAACAGCTCATCAACTGTACTAATAATCCGTGCGCTGGCTTGGAAGGCGGTTTGGAAGATGAGAAGCTCTGCGAGTTCTTCATCAATGTTGACTTCAGTTAAGCTGGCAATTTGAGCACCTACTTCATCTTGTAGTGATTGCGAAAATTCGGCGCGGCTTTGGCTATCTGCGGTTAAGAGCGCAAGGTTAGACGTAATACGTACGGCATATCCGCTCAGGCTATCGTTTTGACCAGCTAGGCTCCCTGCGGCTGCGAAGGTTGATTCGCTATCTGATAGGCCTGCAAGTGCGAGGGCGTTTTGGTTATCGAAAGATGATAAGCCACCGTCTTCAGGGCGAATTCTTGCTGTGGCGACAAGGTTAGGGTCGCTGCGGATATCGGCGCGGACACTAATGTCGGAGGCATTGGTACCCGTGAAGAAATTGTTGGTGCCAAGTACGGCCAGGGGGTTGTTGGTTGCACTTTCGTTTGCGTTACTAAGAACAACACGCAAATTTGGGTTACTTGATGTGAAGCTAATTGCAGCATCGCCAGCTGCATTTGTAATGGCCGAAGCCGTTACGCCAAGCCCAATACCAAGTGCGGTTACGCCAACGTCTGCGTTATTATTCACGAGATCTTGCAAGTCAGTAAGGCTGAATGGGCCAACTGCTGGCAAAGTAATAGGACCGCCGTTACCAACTGTTGTTTGCACGGGGTTGCCGTTTAAATCGACGATGCTGATATTAAAGGTATCGCCCGCTAGGTTTGCATCGAGTTCTGTGAACAGGTCTGAGGTTGTGTTGGTGACGGCACCTGTATTGGCACTTGTGAGTGTAACCTGAGCTGGTGTACTGCTCCCTGCGCTATGAATATTATTAAACTCGGTGCGGACGGCATTTGCGAGATTATCAATTTCTGCACTGAGGTCACCCACAACGGTATCGCGTACATCCACCAGCGCTTTCACGCTACCTGTACTTAGAAGGTCGGTATCGATAGGAACAAGCGTATTGCTAAGTCCACCATTAACCGTAATGCTACGGGCACCAAGGCCAGAAAATGGGGCACCAGGTGTGCGTTCTAGCTGAACGTAGCTGCTTTCTTGTACCAATGTACGGCCTGTTTCGGTGCTGATGCGTAATGCACCATTGGTTGTATTGTTAGTGACTTGTAAATTAAACCGCTCAGATAGAGCATTAACCTGACGTTGGCGCTCATCTTGTAAATCGTTGGTATTCGCACCGCCAATATTGTTCAGCTCTTGTGTGCTGATGCGCTGATTAAGGTCATGAATATTTTCTAGGATACGGTTAATGGTGCTGACTTCTTCGTCGATGCGCTCATCTACGCCGTTGGCGACATCGGTTAAGCTATTGCTAATGCTACGCAGACTGTCGGTTAATAATGTTGCGTTTTGCACAACAATGGTTTGTTGCGCTGAAGAGTCTGGGTTGTTGGCTAAAGCGCCAATGCTAGAGAAGAAGCTGTTAAGTTGAGTATTAACACCACCGCTGGTACCACTGGTACTGAGCACGCCCTCTAGGTTTTGGAGAAAGCCTGTACGGGTATCGTTATAACTTAAGTCTGCTCGCGTGCCGAGTTGGCGTTCGTTGAGGAAACGGTCGGCGATACGGTTAATATCTTCTAGCTGAACACCACCCCCAAAGCCATTTGAGGTGATGCTTGAGAAGCGCACATCTTGGCGGGTATAGCCATCAGTGTTGGCATTAGAAAGGTTGTGTGAAATGGTGGCAAGCCCAGTTTGACTGACGTTCAACCCTGAGGTTGCAGTTTGGAGGGCGCTTGAGAGTGATACCATGGTTAAGTTGGCTTCCTGCTTAATAATTCATTTTCTGGGGCGGTTACTTACCGCGCTATAGGATGTATTAAGCATAAATCGTGCCAACATTGCATTGCTGCATTTTAGTTAAGCATTTTGAGTATAGGAAATATGAATAATTGGTGCCCTTGGACAGACTCGAACTGTCACTGTAAGGATTTTAAGTCCTCTATCTCTACCAATTGGATTACAAGGGCATCCGAGGTGAAAATGCCCGATTTTAGATAAAACTTCAAGTGTAAAATGATCTTATATGTTTGATATTTTGTGCAGTTATATTTTTGGCATGCTCTGTGCAATATATTAAAGCGGAGAGATTAACTAAAGGACGATATCGTGCAAGAAGTACATATTTTAACATCACGCATTTTAAGCCAGCAACGTAAGCTAGGTATGGTGACTGATAACATGGCCAACCTCAATACAATTGGCTACAAAAAATTAGAATTACAGCTTAAAGAGGTCGCCAGCGATGAACGCGGTGAGCGCATTGGGAATTTAAATAACAGTCGTGACAGCTTTGTGGGTGACCGCGCCATTACAATTAATTTTCAATCTGGCGCCCTTAACGAAACCAGTAGTACTTACGACGTCGCCATTTTAGGTGAAGGTTTTTTTGGCATTGACAATAATGGTCGCCAAGAATTCACCCGTAACGGTCACTTTCTACTTGATAATACCAACACTTTAGTAACTGCCCAAGGTTTTCCCGTTCAAAGCAATACAGGCGGTCCAATCACAATCCCGACTGATGCAGTTGAAGTAAACATCACGCGCGAAGGTATTGTCTCTACTACTGAGAATGGTGAAATTGGCCAAATTGGCGTGTTTGTATTTGCACCTGAAGATATTAACCAACTCCAGCGCACAGGGTTTGGTGGTTTTGCGGCCTTACCTGGTGTTGCCCCACGAACACTTGCCGTTGATGATGTTAACGTTGTGCAAGGCAGTTTAGAAAATAGCAATGTAAACCCAGCACTTGAAATGATTCAGCTACAAGAACTTTCGCAAGCGTACCAAGGTGCTGCACGCTTAATGAACCGAGTGGAAGAGCTTGAAAGCCAGGCTATTCGTAACCTTGGCGGTGGAGGCGGTCGTTAATGAAACAGCTTCAGCCTTACCCTAACTTTAAGTTGGCACACGATGTGCAACATAAAACTTACAAGTTTATAATAATGACCATATGTAACCAAACCAAGAAAGTACTCTGACCCATGATGCAAGCACTCCGTGTGGCCGCAACAGGGATGGCCGCCCAACAAACCAACGTTGATGTTCTCTCGAACAACATCGCCAACCTGAACACCACAGGCTATAAAGAAAACGTCGCCGCGTTTAACGACCTTGTGTATTTAAACCAAGGGGGTGTTGGTGCTACAACATCTAGTGCTGGTACGATTACACCTACTGGTAAGCAAATTGGTTTGGGTGTAAATGTATCGAGCGTTTACCGAATTATGGAGCAAGGGAGTATTAACCGAACGGGTAACGTGTTTGATGTTGCTATTCAGGGCGAAGGTTTCTTCCAGGTACAATCGCCCGATGGCGACACAACTTACACGCGTGATGGTTCATTCCAGATTGATAATACAGGTCAATTGGTAACCAAAGAAGGCTTCCCGATTGAACCAAATATTACAGTACCCGAAGATGCAGTTGATCTTAGTATTTCTTCTACCGGTAATGTGAGTGCGAGTGTAAATGGTGACTTCCAAGATTTAGGGACACTTACCATTGCCCGTTTCCAGAACCCCGCTGGTTTGAAAAACGAAGGATCTAACTTCTATAGTGAAACAGAAGCTTCTGGTACATCACAAACAGTAGATCCTGGCGATGATGGTGCAGGCACACTGCTTCAGTTTGCACTGGAATCGAGTAATGTAGACTCGGTTGAATCAATTACTCAGTTGATTGCTGCCCAGCGTGCTTACGAACTGAATAGCCGTGTTATTTCGACCGTTGATGACATGCTGAGCGCCCTGAGTAACATCCGATAGGATAGTACTTAGCCCAACAAAATACCCCGCAGCGTGCGGGGTATTTTTTTAGTTAAGGGTTTTTGCTTCGTCATCTTCAGGCTCGCGGTCTGGGGCGAAGAGTTTTAAAATTTCTTCGCTTGCACCTCGGCGGACAAAATGAGCATAAACTAGAGCTTGGCTTTCAAGCTCGTACCCTTTATCACCGGCCTCTTTGTAATTATAAAGACGAATATAGTAAGTTGCTCCGGTTTCAAAATTACTTCTACCAAACCAAGACAACCCAAATAGTCGGGCTACTTTACTTGATATTTTGCATGCTGGCGGAAAATCTGGGTCATCTTCAGGTTTGATGTCTGTTATGGCCTCTATACATGTGTGCGTGCCTGCTGCGAGCAAAACTTCAGCAAAAAATGCTTCTTGCGTCATGTTTGTTATATCAATAATTTTTGGCTCTTTTTCAGATAAGCAAGCATCGTATGAGGCTTGTGCATCGTTTGGGAACGGACGGGCTGCCACAAGTTCATCAAATTTCGTGCCCTTGTCTGGGTCAGGCGCAACATTAAAATCGAGCTGAGGTTTCATGGTATTTCTCCTATTAAACGGTAAGGGGTGATTAAATCTAACGTAGCAAATTAAAAAAATGCACACAACATTTTTTAATGTTATTTAATCTAGTTCTGCGGCGTGCCTTCATATATACTCCACACATGTCTGCATCTACACACACGCCTCCTACTATTTGCGCGCTGGCTACGGCGCCTTTGCCTGCCGGTGTGGGTATTATTCGGCTTTCTGGTGCTGCTGCTAAGGTGGCGGCTGATATGCTTTGCCCCACCTTTAATAGTGTAGCACCGCGGGTGGCTCATTATGGTCAACTGGTTATTGATGGTGTGGCTATTGACCGCGCCTTACTTTTGCACTTCCCTGCTCCGCACAGCTTTACGGGTGAAGGTGTGGTGGAAATTCAGGGCCATGGCAGTTTGTTTGTGCTGGATAAAATTCTAGACTTTTTATGCACCCAACCCAATGTGCGACGCGCCGAAGCGGGTGAATTTTCTCGCCGTGCCGTAGAAAACAATAAAATGGATTTAACGCAAGCTGAAGGCTTGGCTGACCTAATTGCTGCGGCCACATCGGCGCAGGCCAAACAAGCCATCCGTCAGCTAGAGGGCGAACTTGGTGATACTTTTAATGGCTGGCGCACTGAAATTTTACACCTACTGGCGCACGTGGAAGCCGCCATTGATTTTCCCGATGAAGAGCTAGATATTCTGGCCGATGCAGCGCTTGAAGAAAAAGTAACCGTATTTTTGAATAACATCAGTACGGCAACCCGCACTAACTTGGGTGAGCGCCTGCGTGATGGCTTTAAGCTTGCTATTATTGGCCGGCCGAATGCAGGAAAATCGACCTTAACGAACCTATTAACGGGACAAGATACCGCCATTGTTACCCCTGAAGCCGGCACCACGCGTGATGTGGTGACAGCGGCACTGACCATTGGTGATTTTCCTGTACAGTTAGCCGATACAGCAGGTTTGCGCGACGCGACTGAAACCATTGAAAAAATAGGAATTGAACGGGCGGGCGCTACGGCCGAAACGGCTGACTTGGTTATTGCTCTCACTAGTGCGGAAGATTGGCAAACGTATAGTGGTCCTACGCCTGAAGTTCTTCCCTACTTACAACCAGAGCGCACGCTCTTGCTTGTTTCTAAAATGGATGAAACCAGCTTAAATGTCCCTGATGTATGGAAAAAGCATGATGTTCTTGGTGTTAATTTAACATCATCGGGTAGTTTAAGCGGTGTGCTTTCTGCGCTGGAAAAGCTGATTACTGCGGCCTATGCTCCCGCGCAAGAAGCTGCAACTGTTACTCGTGCCCGCCACCGTGATGCGTTGAATAACGCTCATGGCGCCCTCACCCGTGCGCTGGACTTATATAAAAACCCACGCTCAGATACATCTCTGGCTGAACTTTTGGCGCAAGACCTGCGCGATGCTGCGGCGGCCATTGGCACCATAACGGGCCATACCAGCAGTGAAGATGTGCTGGACACGGTATTTTCTACGTTTTGTGTGGGAAAATAATAGTACGTCATTTAAATTTAAGGCGTGCAAAAAGGCGGCAGATAAACCTGCCGCCTTTTTTTCGTTAAGTATTGAGATGCGCAAAATTTTTCTTTGCATTGGCATAAGTAAACCAATTAAAAATTTTTGCTAAGGTG
>CALFWJ010000032.1 GCA_937928525.1 uncultured Alphaproteobacteria bacterium
TGCTACGCTACCAAATGGGATGCTGACCACCTCCTTCCGCTCAGTTCCTACAATTTTAGAAGCCGTAGATGATGTTTTTAGCAATCCAGAATACACAGAAAAAATTGCCCCTTCTGGCCAAAAAATTAACCACATTTCTACCCGCGTAACCGAACCTGGGCGTGTCGATATTTGGCCGCCCATTCACCTAGATAAACAACCCCCACCAGCACCATGGACCCCCGCCGCCGAGCGCCAAAATAAAACCAATGCCCATGCTATTTTGTGTCAAAACATTGCTGCCGAAATACAACGCCTGCTTAATTCTGATCAGCTTACAGACCTACTTATTGACAAAACCGATGCCACAAATCCAACTGGCCGTAACGTCACCCTGTCCGACATTATGCTTATCATGCGCGCACGCACCGTACTAGGGCATCTTACCGCCGCCCTTAGTGCGGCGGGCATTCCCTTCACCACCATTCAAAAACCTGAAGAAGCTCTAGAGCATCCAGTAGTGGCAGATGTTCTTTCTCTCCTTAAATTCATCGCACATCCACACGATGATGTAGCCCTGTTAGGCGTTTTGCGCAGTCCTCTTTTTGCTTGGTCAAACGCCCAAATTCTTACATTACTTCAGGCTCGCAGCGACGATGTTTCAGCGTGGAATGCCCTACCAGAAAGCAGCGCAAAAGCAATGCTCACAGACCTTTTAGAAGCCACACAATACCAAAACCCTTACACTGTTTTATGTCGCGTAAATGCTCAATTTAAACTAGCGCAAACGCTTGCTGTTAACATTGGTAGTGGCGCCACTGCATGGCAAGAAACCGATGCGCATATCACCGCCTTCTTCACCGCCGCACAAAATTTTATGGCGAAAAATAATAACCACACCCTCGCCCTCTTTATTGACCACCTAGAAAATACAGGCCTAGCTGTAACAGCCCCCAGCAATACAGGCGCGGTGCGTATTCTGACCGCTCATGGTGCTAAGGGGCTAGAATCTCCCATTGTGTTTATTGTTGATGGCGGCCGCAACATGTTTAAACAAATGGGGCGTGAACAGCTTGCATGGCAAGACGACACACTCTTTATGCTCCGCCAAAACGACAAAAATGCGCCGCCGCAACAAGCCGATTTAGATAACGCAGAGCGACACCGCATTCTACAAGATGAACTGCGGCTATTATATGTAGCAATGACCCGCGCCGAAGAGCGTTTATACATCTGTGGCGCTGGTAATTCAATCGACAACCTACTTAAAATTGATGCTGTAACAAACACACCCAATAATTGGTGGGGCATTGCCGCCAATACAGCCATAGCCAAAAACTGGGCTGGCGACGCAACCAACGGTTGGTCAAAAACAGACCTCAAAGCGCAACAACTGTCACTACCCCAACACACAACAGTGAGCCATACGCCAACGCCAGCACCTAAAATTCCAACATGGGTTACAGCGCATTATGCTTTAAAGAAAGCAGCCAAACCCCAACAATCTGAAGCGCAAATTCGCGGTGAAAAAATACACCGCGCGCTTGAATTATGGCCGCTCTCCTTGCAAAATTTACAAAACATGTTCCCAGGCGATACCGCCGCAGCCCAAGGCGTACTAGACACCGTTGAAAAACACAGCTGGATGTTTAACGATACGGCAAAAGCTGAAGTACCGCTTATGGTTAACGGTCAAAAACGAATCATTGATCGCTTAATCATAGAAGATGATACTGTTGCAATTGTTGATTTTAAAACGGGTAGTTCTGATAACGATGTTCAATATTTCCCTCAACTCACGCGTTATGCCTACGCCATGAAAGAGCTTTATCCACAACACAAAATAAAGGTTGGCATTTTGTGGGTAGAAAGTGCCGAGTGGCAAGACTGTTCGTTTTTACTTGAACTCTAAGCAAAAAGCACCTTCATATTGATGGTGCCTTTTTTAAGTTGTTTCCGCTTTTAAGCGATAAATGACCGAAGGTAATCGGCGTTTTAAATCTGCTAAAAATACGTCTGAACCTTCAAAGTGAAGGAATTTAATAAATTCACTTCTAAGGTCGCCAAGCATATCAGCAATAAGCGTTGGCCAAACATATTCGGCATCACCTTTAAAGCGAATAACACTTTTGGTGCCATATACTCTAACCAAGTCATACACAGCCTTGCGGATTTTTTGCGTTTCTTCGCGTGTGGGGTTCCAACGTTTATCAGAACCTGTATTAATACTCAGAACATGCGCTCTGCGTTTAAAAGTTGTCATGATGTTACTCCGTACAAATCACGTTTTCATGGGTGTTATACGCTTTTTTTAAACCTTGTGCAAATAAGCAAAAACCGCCCCGAATAAGGGCGGCTTCTTATTTATCCCACAGAAAAAATGTAGTGAGATATTTATCAGCGATTTTATTGCCATTTTTAGCAAACTCTTTCAGCTTTTTTAAAGCTTCAGGGTTGTCTGTATGGCCATAATCAGTGATGTATTGATAGACCTCATCTACAACAGAAAGAGATTGTCCAGCAGAACTATAACCACTCATTTCATTTCCTTTTTAAACGGTAAAATTAAAGTACGTATATCTCAACAAAAAAGCTGCACAAACACAAGCAATTTGTTATCTTCTTTGGATGAACAAGCCCAACAAAAATCCCTACGCGGATACTTTAAATCTTCCGCAAACCAATTTCCCCATGCGCGCAGGCCTTGCCGCGAACGAACCCAAGTGGGTTGACCGCTGGTTAAAAGAAGATATTTACGGCAAAATCCGCGCCAAGCGCCGCGCCGAAAATGCCCCCAAGTTTATTCTGCATTTGGGCCCTCCCTACGCCAACGGCAACATGCACATGGGCCATGCGCTTACCTATATTTTAAAAGATTTTATCGTCCGCAGCCAATTTATGGCAGGCAAAGATGCGCCGTACGTCCCCGGATGGGACTGTCATGGCCTGCCGATTGAATGGAAAGTCGAAGAAGGCATCCGCGCTGACGGCAAAACCAAATACGACTTCACGGTTAAAGAGCTACGCGACAAATGCCGCACCTACGCCAGTAAATGGATTGATGTGCAAAAGGGCGAATGGCAACGCTTTGGTGCCCTTGGCGACTGGGACAACCCCTACAAAACCATGAACGCCGCCAACGAAGCAGGCATTGTGGCCGAACTTGGCAAAATGGTGCAGCGCGGTTTAGTGTATAAAGGCCTCCGCTCTACCCTTTGGAGTACCGTAGAAGAAACCGCTCTCGCCGAAGCAGAAATTGAATATAAAGACAAAAAATCGACCGCCATTTACGTCGCCTATCCCGTACAAAACCGTGAAAATGAAAACATTGTCATCTGGACCACAACGCCC
>CALFWJ010000033.1 GCA_937928525.1 uncultured Alphaproteobacteria bacterium
TAATTTGGCGACGTTGCGGGCGAATTCAATCACTGCTAGCTGCATGCCAAGGCAAATACCGAAGTAAGGAATATTATTCTCGCGAGCGTATTGAATGGCTTTTATTTTACCTTCGGTACCGCGATAACCAAAACCGCCCGGCACCAATATGCCGCCGCAGCCTGCTAAGCGACTTTTTACTTCTGCCTCGGTATATTTTTCAAGGCTTTCACTATCTACAAAGTCAATTTCTACTCCCATATCGTGGGCAAAACCACCATGGATTAATGCTTCGTTGAGAGATTTATATGCGTCGCCTAGCTGCACATATTTACCAACAACGGCAATACGCACGGTTTCGGGGGGTTGCGTGTAAATTTCTGCTAATTCGCTCCAGCGTTTAAGCTTAGGTTTCTTTTTAGTTTTGAGCTTAAACACATCAAGCACGGCTGTATCAAGACCATTATTGTGCAGAGTTACAGGCACATTATAAATAGAAGCTGAGTCTGGGCAGCTCACCACGTGCCCCTCTGGTAGATTACTAAAGAGGGCAATTTTAGCGCGTTCGGCATCTGGGAGGGCTCGGTCAGAGCGAACAATAACAATATCGGCTTGAATGCCAAGCTCTAGTAATCCGCGCACGGCGTGTTGGCTGGGTTTGGTTTTAAGTTCACCCGCGGTGGCTAAATACGGCGCGTAGGTTAAATGCATATACAAGCATTTATCGCGGCCAACATCGTGGGCAAACTGACGGATAGCCTCAAAGTAGGCTGGAGATTCGATGTCGCCTGCGGTACCGCCAATTTCGACCAGTGCAAAATCTGCTGCACCTTCGTTTGTGGCAATGGCGGCTTTAATCTCGTTTGTGACATGGGGCACAACTTGTACGGTAGCGCCTAAATAATCGCCACGGCGCTCTTTGGTAAGGATATTGCTATAAATACGTCCGCTAGTAAGGTTACTGTTCTGGCTGGTGGGTACGCCCGTAAAGCGCTCATAGTGGCCAAGGTCTAGGTCGGTTTCGGCGCCGTCGTCAGTGACGTAAACCTCTCCGTGCTGAAAGGGTGACATAGTGCCAGGGTCAATATTAAGGTAAGGATCGAGTTTTTGCATGGTCACACTAAATCCACGCGCTTGCAGTAATGCCGCTAGGCTGGCAGCTGTAAGCCCCTTCCCTAAGGACGACATAACGCCACCCGTCACAAAAATATAACGCGTTGCAGCACCTAATTTAACTGAAGATTTAGACTTACTTACCATGATTTAAAACTTTCCTTATCACGGGATATAAGTATGGCGCCGCATTGTAGTTAAGGCAAGCATCCTGCCTAGAAGGCAGGCAAGTACGAACCAACATAGGCAAATACGCTGGCTGCACCCGGCAACGTAAGATACATCAGGCCGCCAAGTACCGCCCAACCAATGATAAACCATAAAGCAATCCACACACCTTCGGGGAAGATAAGCGTTAAATCTGACAGCGCGGCGCCATCCCCCACATGTTGCCCGTCAATAAGGTGCAAGGGTGCCCGAATGGCATTTAATACCACATAAATACCCATAAACTGAATAAGCAGAGGTATAAAATCTACCCATGGGAAAAAGAGTGCAATTGCAAAGACAGAGGCTAATGTAGCAGTAATAATAAGCGTAATAACATCGCGCACCCAAAATAACGTTGTAAAGGCCAAAATACCAAGCTCTATTTGTAGCAATGTTGCACTGCCTGTAATGCCCACTTTAAAACCTGCTAAGTACAAATAACCACCCCATAACGCTGCGCCGGTATAACCCATAAGCAAGATAAATAAGCGGCTACCACCGCGGGTGCTGCACCAGCCTGAACCATCCCAATTGAGTTTAATTCGGCCAATTTTACCACGGGTTAAAATAGCTGCGAGGCCATGAGAAAGCTCGTGGTAGTAAGTTTCTAGCCACTGAAAAGGATAACGAAGCGGCGTTAACCCTACAATAAAAGCTAACACAATAAGGCCAAAGAACTGTGCGTAAACGCCCATGTGTGGCTCTAGGTGGAATAAATTAATATTTTCAGAAATCATATGATTTATTTTATTATTTTTGTAACGTTTTTTGTTCTATAGCGTACTATTAGATAGATAAAACTTTAACCAACGTTATTATTATGACATGACCCATAAAATTTACCAAACACGCCGCACTTTTTTAAAATTTGGCGCCCTCGCTATTACTGCTTTGGCTTTACCTAAACTTGTGCATGCGCTTAAAACACCTACCACAGCTACATCTAATAATAATGTAAACCTTGATATGGAAAAATGGAACCTAACCGAAGCAGAATGGAAACAACGTTTAACACCTGAACAATTCCGTGTTTTACGTCAACATGGTACTGAGCGCTCGTTTACCAGCCCCCTAGACAACGAGAAGCGTGTTGGCACTTTTCATTGTGCTGGCTGTGATTTACCTTTGTATAAATCTTCTACCAAGTTTGACAGCCGTACAGGTTGGCCAAGCTTTTACGACGTTATTGATGGTCATATTGGTACAACAGAAGATTACAAGCTCGTTTGGCCACGCACCGAAGTGCATTGTGCCCGGTGTAAAGGTCACCAAGGTCACGTCTTTAAAGATGGCCCCGCTCCTACAGGCTTACGCTATTGTATTAACGGTGTAGCCATAACGTTTAAGCCTAAAGCTTAACTCTTTCCGCCATAAAAAAGCAGCTCTTAGAAGCTGCTTTTATTTTTGTGTTTACTTCTGCATATGCACAACACGTTGTGGGAACGGGATGCTGATACCGCCTTTATCGAAGGCTTCTTTCACGAGTTTATTGGCATCTACTTTAAAGAGCCAGTAGTCGTTTGCGTTAACCCAAGCGCGTGCCGTAAGATTAACACTACTATCGCCTAGGCTACTGACAACAACTTTAAGGTCTTTCTTTTTACTCAAGCGCTCATCTGCTTGTAAGGCTTTTGTCATAATAGAAATGGCTTTATCCATGTCGTCGCTGTAGTCGATGCCAACAACAATATCTGCCCGACGGATTTTATGGGTATTGTAGTTACTCAGAACTGAATCCCACATTTTTCCGTTAGGTACGATGATGCGCACATTTTGCGGTGTGTCGAGCTCAGTCATAAAGAGGCCTATGCTTTCTACAGTACCTGAAACACCACTATCATTCTCGATATAATCCCCAATTTTAAATGGGCGGAAAATAAGAATCATCACGCCGCTGGCCACGTGGCTCAGGGTTCCTTGTAGCGCCAAGCCAACTGCTAAACCAGCAGCACCAAGGACAGCAACCAAACTTGCGGTTTGAATGCCAAATTGGGAAAGCACTGCAATAAGCGTGAATGCAAGAACGGCGTAACCCACTAAACTGGAAAGGAAACGAGAGAGAGTTTCATCCATTTTTGCACGCTTCATGCCTTTATATGTTAGTGCTCTCAGCCATTTACTTACCATTCGGCCAACAATAAAAATGGCAACTGCGCCTAAAATGCTAAGGCCATATTGAGTTGTTA
>CALFWJ010000034.1 GCA_937928525.1 uncultured Alphaproteobacteria bacterium
TAGAGCAGCGGAATCATAATCCGCGTGTCCGGGGTTCGAGTCCCTGCAGCGCCACCATATATCAAAAATAATGAATATTTAAGACTTAAGACAGTTTTGAATAACTGTAATAACCTTTTGAACATCCGCATCACTCAAAGCGCCATAAAAAGGCAGACACAGTGTATTGTTAACAGCCTGTTTTGAAACGGTTAAATCTGTTTTTCTAGCATTTTTGTAATGAGGGTAATCTGTGCAAAGTGGCCAAAAATATTTACGTGCATAAATATCATTTTTAGCCAAATTAGCATGAATATTATCACGAGTTGCGCCACATTTTTGATGCTCAATGTGGGCTGTGCAGTATTGACCACTGTGGCTAACGTTCTTTTGAGGTTCATAAAAATGAACACCTAACGGGTTTAAAGCTTTTTTATACTGCTCCAAAATATCCAAGCGGCGGGCACGTTCTTTTTCAACCAATGGCAGAACTGCCAAGCCCATGGCCGCATGTAGCTCACTTAATTTTGCATTTAAGCCTGGTGCAATATATGTGTCTTCTGCAATTTTACCAAAGGCGCGCTGCTGTTTAATTTTTTCCATCAAGGCTTTATTTTCAGTATAAACGCCCCCACCTTCAATGGTATTAAATAGCTTAGTGGCATGATAACTACATATTGATATATCTCCCCATTTCACTAAAGGCTGTCCGTTTAAAGTGCTATCAAAGGCGTGGGCAGCATCGTAAATAATTTTAAGATTATGTTGATCAGCTATTTCTTTTAATGCTTCTACCGCACAAGCGATGCCATAAACATGTACACCCAAAATGGCGCTCGTTTTAGGCGTGATAGCGGTTGCCACAGCTTGAGGACATAGACATAAAGTGGTCGGATCAATATCAACAAACACAGGTGTTAACCCCGCCCAACTAATAGCGTGTGCCGTAGCTGCAAAGGTAAATGGTGTCGTAATTACTTCGCTACCTTTCGGAAGCTCTAACGCTGCTAACGCCCCCATAAGCCCCAAAGTTGCGTTAGCATATAACGCGCAATTTGTACCTGCACGGGTGCTCAATTTTGCTTCCAGCTCTTGGTGTTTGGGGCCACTATTGGTAACCCATTGACTGTCCCAAATATCTGTTAATAGGTCGTTATATTTTTTTTGTGACGGTAAGAGTGGACGTGTAACAGAGATCATAGACTATACATTATTTTTGAGCGATTGTTGTATAGTGTAAGGGCATTAAAAATCTATTCTCTTCTTCTAATGGAGTAATTTGAACATCTTTAAAAGGGCTTAATAAACTACGTAGGCCATGTTCAGTAAAGCGCCAGCAGTCTGGCAAAGGGCCATGAATTCTAAGGTTAAAGGGCGTTGAGATGAATGCAAAGCCACCTGGTTTGAGCATACGATAAATTTCAGCTGTTGCTTCAAAAGGCTTAAGAGTGTGTTCTAATACTTCTGTACAGACAATAAAATCAAAGCGGTTACTGGGAATAGTTTTACTGTTATTTTGGCATAAATCAGCAACATACGTTGGGTTTGTGTTTTGGCATAAATCAAGTGTTTCAACATCAGATTGCGTAAAAAATTGAGCAACATCATTATGATCTTGTGGCGCAATATCAAGTAATTTAACGTCTTTTGCGTCGTATTTTTGTGCGACATTTTGAATAAGTTGACGCACATTATTTCTAATTTTTTCTAAAATCTCTTCATCCCGTTTGCTGACCACCTGCTGGGCTTGAGTGAGTTGGGTAAATGTTTGCATGTTTTCTTAAAGTTCTTTGTTTATTCTAAAATTTCTAACATATCTACAGCAAGTACTGGGATATTTTTTGCCCTCGCAACTTCTTGCCGTTCCTGATGAGAGTCATCAATAAAAATAGCGCTATCATGCTGAATAAAATCAGATTTTTTATCAGATTTGGCAATATGTATGACTTCATCAAATACCTCTGTAAGGTTATACTGTTGCAATGTTTGATCTAAGTTTTTACTGTGTTTAGTGAGTAAATAAACTTTTTTACCTTGATTTTTAGCTGTATAAATAGCGCTTATGGCTGCAATATTGACTTGGTTACGAATAATAATAGTATCATCTAAGTCTATATACATATGTTCATATTTAAGATCTGTTTTACTGCGGGCACTTAAGGCACGGTCCATAACAATATCTTGCTTTATGGGGTTAATAAACACATCTTGATCAAGTTGGTCATACACCGCTAAGAGAGGTAAATTAACTCCCTTTAATCGTGCATACCCCATAGCTCCTGCAACTCTTGGTGCAACCTCTAGCAATGCAAATTCTTTGTTGTGATTTAATTTAAGTTGAAAAAACCACATGCCGCGCAGATCAAGCGTATTGTTAATTTTTTCTGCATAATCCTTAAAAATGTCATTATCTGCGGCAACACTTTGTACGCTAATGCCACCATTTACGCGCTGACGTACCCGGGCACCTGAATAGCGTAGTACGCCGTGACGATCAGTGAAGCAATCAATAGTATATTCTGTGCCTGGCAGATACTCTAACAGCATTAATTCTGGTTTATTATAGGTGTAAAACTCTGCTTCTTTGAGATTGTGTGCTATATGCGTGCCTCGGCTCCCCTGCCCCACATCTGGCTTAATAAAAATAGGAAAAGAGTTATTTTTGCTTAAATCTTTTAAATGAAACTCTTGTGGCGTCGGGATAATATTTTTAAAAAGGCTGTAAGTTTGCCGTTTGCTACGGCATATAATATTTGTTTCTGGACAGGATGTAATAGCCAGAGGTAACTGAATATTTGTGGTGGCTAAAGCTTCTAGCACTGAATCATGCGCTGGGAAAATGAAATCTATTTTATGTTTTTGACATATTTTTTGAAGCTCTGGTAAGCAATTTTTTTCATGAATAAAGGGTAAATCATTGCTGAGTTGAGGGTAGGTAAAACTAGCATGGTCTTCTACACTATTGGCGCCAAACACTTGCACGTGAGGGCTGTATTGAAGGGCACGATATATCTCTAAGCCTGCCTCGGTGCCTGAGGGAAAAATAAGAATGCGAGACAGAGGCATTTACAAACCTTTTTTGAATTGATTAAGTTTAAAAAAGATCATGCTCCACACTGCTGGATAAATCAAGAAACCAAGCGTTTTAAGTATGTAAGGTACGGTTATGAGGATTTTGCGTCTTTGAGTAAGATCGTATTTAACCATGGTTACCGCTCTTAGAAATAAAAAGGCGTTGAAGTATTTTTGATGTTGATAGTCAAACAATTGATTAAAGGTTTTAAGTGTTTGATAAGAAACTCTCATGCGCTGACCAATTACCTCTACTTGCCCTTTAGCAAATCCGCTAATTCCACCGCTGTGGACACGGTAAGCGCTCCATTTTTGATCCATGTAGTGCACAGGACCATTTTGACTGTGGATAATGTTAATAAAAATATCATTATAAATTTCATTATGCCAAACAGGAAGTTGGCCACGATAAAT
>CALFWJ010000035.1 GCA_937928525.1 uncultured Alphaproteobacteria bacterium
TTTAAAGGTGATTTAGCGAACATGAATGCTGATATTCAGCGCGCTGATTTGGGTGCTAAAGGTGTGCGGTATCGGGTTCGGTTTATTGGCAGTGCTACCAAGGCGGCAGCAAACACATTGTGTAAGCAATTAAAAACACAAGGCCAAGGCTGCTTTGCGGTAAGTAAGTAAAAATTTTTTAGATATTTTGCAATAGGATTTGAAGCGTCAGGTTTCTAGCGTCTTCTTGCATGTTTAAATAGCCAAGCGCTGTAACAATATTAGCGAGAGTAAGGGGGGCTAAATCAGTGAGCGCTGTTGTGCTGAGAGGTTGCATGAGCAAAAGAAGAACTTCGGCTTGGCGTTCGTTTTGAAGGGCATCTGCGACGAGGCGCAACCAAAGAGGGCCTGTGCTGGTTGATGTGCTTTGTAGATTTGTAAGTTGGCCTGCAACGCTTTGCCATACTTCGCTGGGAACATTGAGGCCTAAGGCATCGATGCTGGAGAGAATTTGTTGCGTTTGGAGTGCGCTATGAGCGGTTTGATTTGCAAGCCAGCTGGTGAGGGGTATGGTGATATTGGCTTGGTTATAAATAGCGATTGCGAGTGTAAGTGTTGTGCGTTTTTGCGCAAGTTCGGGGGATAGGGTTGTGTTTTGATTAAGGGCGCTTAGCCATGCCTGTGCGCGGTTAATATCTTGGTTTTCTAGGGCGTAGCGTATCATTTTTGGGGCTAGCCAAGCAAGTTCGGGGCTAGGTGTTAAGATGTTTGTTGTTGCTGTGAAGTTTGGGTTTAAATGATGCAGGTTATCTGTGTTTAAAGAAGTGTAAAGCGCATCTTGACTACTTGCGCGTAAGCTGGTTTGGGGAGCAAGTTGACTTGCCTGGAAAAGAAGGGCGCGGGCCATGCTTGTTGATGGTTGCGTTTGGGAATTCCCTAATGGATCGGTGACCTGTTGCGGGGTGAACTGGGCTGTTTTGTAGAGGTTTTTAAGTTGCTCGATGTGTTGGCGGTTATTTGTTTTGTTGGCCAGATTTTCTGCTGCTTGTAAGCGAAGTTTTAGCGGAAGTTTATTACTTTTAATAATGCGTGCCAGAGCTAAATTTTGGATAGGGGTTGCGGCAGAAACTTGAGTATAAAAACTAGGATAGCTCGCTAAAATAGTGGCTTCTGGCGTATTAAAGTAGTTAGGTTGCGTATTGTTTTTAGAGAGTGCTGACGTGGGTGAAGGGTCTTGTGTGGCATTAATAAGTGTAAAGAGGCTGGTGTTTTTCGGTAGATTTTCGGCGCTCAGAGCGGCGAGGCTCAGGTTAAGTTTTTGCGTTTCGTTTTGCAAAAGTTGGCACAAAATAAGGTGGTTTTGCCAAAATTCTGCATCGTTATTTTTAACTTGGTTTTTAACGATGGGGCAGGCGTTTGTGGTTTTGCCCGCTAAGAGTTGGGTGCTTACCCATGTTTCGGCTAGGTTAGCGTCGGTGTTTAATTCTGTTTTGGGGACTTGGCGGATAAGGTTGTAGGCGTCTTCTGATTGACCTAATTGAATAAGCTTGTGTGCGCGGGCAGAAAGCCAGCTGGTTGAACTGGTGTTGCTAATGGGCGCTGTAGCACGTGTAAGTAAGAGGCGTTGTAGGGTGTTTTGTGCCCACATATTATGTGTTTGAGGCGTTAGGAGCGGTGTAATGAGTTCTTCTGCACGCTTGGCGGTTAGTCCTTGCCAGAGGTTTGCGTTAAAGCCGTTATTTGTAGTGTCGATGAGGCCAAAGTTATTAGCTGTTTTGGGGTTAAAGCTCAGTTCTTCACTGGCGATGGCGCTGGGAGGAATGAATGTAGGTTGGCTAGCAGTTGGGAGGGTTGGCGTAACGGCTTGAGTTTGAGGGAGAGGAACACCAAATAAAGGTGTGGTTTGTGGATTAAAAACCGCATCTTCTGTTTGAATGCTATTGGGGATAAGGCGGTTAGTTACAGTGCTAGACGCGCCTGTTGTTTGGTTAAAAATACCACGATTTTGGGCGGGCGTTGCGCCTGCAGCAGGGAGAGCTGTGTTACCTGTGCGGGGTAAATCGTTCACGTTAATCGTGACGGGGTTATTGGTGGTGTTGATGGAGGGGAGGGCTGGGGCTTCTTCCACCACTTCGTAGATAAAGTCTTCGGGGAGGTAATTATTGGGGAACTGATCTGGGCTTAGGGGTGCATCTTGCCCCCAAACAATGGTAACCAGAACCATTGCGACAATAAATATAAGGAGGAGTCTGAACATAATATATTCTTTTAGTTGATATTAAGGGTTTGAGTGGTGGTGGTGACTTCTGGTTCTGTGCCCATGCCAAGGCCTAGCCAAACAGCCATAATTGCGACAAGAATAAGGATAATGAGCAGGATACGTGTGATGGATTTAAACATGCTTTTCTTTTTGGTTCTTTGTTAGGTTCTTTATTGTTGGCGTTAGCATAAACTGTTCGGTTTTCTTTGACAAGCTGGGCGTTGAGCGGTATTAAAAAGAGATGAAAGAAGTTTCTCCGTTTACCGACCAGTTGTACGATCATACCTTTGATATTGATCAAATTTTGACTGCCCTTTGTGGCTGTGAGCCTGTGTATTTGAACACGCAGACGGGAGAAATTCAAACTGATGAAATTTTAGGCAAACATGGTTTTCTGCTCGAGCCTCTACCCAAAAGCTTTGTTGATGAACTTAAAAGCCACCCGAAGCTAAATCAATTAGCTGAAACGGAACATAATGCTTTGCAATCATTTTTATCTAACGGGAATCTTGCTGATTTTCCTTCGTTTTTTGAAATGAACTTTGCCGGCGGCTGGGTACGTGAGCGGGTTAAAGATGTGGCTTTAGAATGGTTAGATTTAAACGGTCTTATCCCACCATCTATGCGGCACGTACGCGATAGCAGTGCATTTACACCACTGCCTGAAAGCACTAAAATTAAAATTACGGAAATAAGCTAATGGACACAGGCACATTACTCATTTTGTTTTCTATTTTTGTGTTGATTATTTGGAGTGCTTTCTTTTCTAGCTCTGAGACTGCGTTGATGAGCACCAGCCGTGCGCGGTTGCACCAAATGGAAGAAGATGGCGAAAAGCGGGCCAGCTTGGTACGTTGGTTTTTAGACCATCCTGAACGGTTACTTTCTACTATTTTATTGGGTAATAATTTAGTGAATATTGCGGCTAGTAGTTTAATGACAGGTTTGTGCATTAAGCTATTTGGTGAGGTTGGTATTTTATGGGCAACCATTATAATGACCATTATCGTGCTGTTGTTTGCTGAGGTTTTACCCAAAACAATTGCTACGCACATGCCTGAGCGATTGGCTTTGATTGTTGCTGTACCGATGAGATTTTTAGTTACTGTTTTGCGCCCGGCAACGTTTTTAATTCAGAAATTTAACCGCGTTATTTTAAAGCTCTTTAAATTTAAGGCAGATGGTAACGATTTTACGACGCATGATGTGCGTGGTGCGATTGGTTTGGGCCTTAAAAGTGGTGTGTTGGAAAATGATGAACACCGCATG
>CALFWJ010000036.1 GCA_937928525.1 uncultured Alphaproteobacteria bacterium
CTTTAAAATAAATTGTTTTTGGCGCGGCATTCTTGTGCGGCGCGGGCGGTTTCATTTAGCCCTTGGTTACTCTGTGCTTATGTTTTAAGTTAATAAGCAGAAATATCTTTTTAATTCTCGTGCTTTATTCTGGGGGGAAGGAAGTGCGTAAATACCGCACAAATCACCCTACTTAATCAATATATGCTTTTTTAACGTTCCCCACAACGTCAAAATTTGTTATTTTCAAGAAAGATGAAAACCCTAAATTTCCTTAGCCAATTTTTTGCAACGCTCTTGTTTATGAGCATTTATTTGGTCATGCTTCCGCAAAAAATTTATGCCGCCGATGCCACTGTGAGCAATGTTCGCATTGGCGTTAACGGCAGCCGCACCCGCGTGGTCCTCGAGAGTGATAAACCCATTAAATACAGCTTCTTTACACTTCCCAACCCTAACCGCGTGGTGCTTGATTTAGGCGATATTAAATTCCGCACCGATATCACGCAAGAAACCATCCCTCACAACGCTTTAGTTAAAGCTATGCGTCAAGGTACCTTTAAACCCCGTAAGGTCAGAATGGTTCTTGATGCAAAGCAAGGCGTTAAGGCTAGCGTGTTTACAATCCCCTCAGCCAAAACGGCTGGTTCACGATTGGTCATCGATATTTACCCAAGTGGAGATGCGCCCCGTAGCATCACGGTGAGCAAACCTAAAAAGCCAAAAGCAGCGAACACGCCCTTACGCAAACAATCGCCTGCGCCAGTTATCCGTAAAGACGTCAAGAAAGATGGGCCAGTTGTGGTTGTCCTCGATCCAGGCCATGGTGGCATTGACCCCGGCGCCATCGGTAAAGGTAAAACACGCGAGAAAGACGTTGTGCTTGCTTTCGCAAAACGCCTGAAAAAGAAGATTGAACGTCTACCAAACACCAAAGTCTATCTTACCCGCACAGGCGATAGCTTTATTAAACTTAGTCAACGGGTTGCCTACGCGCAGCGCCGCAACGCAGATTTATTTATTAGCCTCCACGCAGATGCCCACTCAAACCGCACCGTCAGTGGCGGTAGTGTTTACGTTCTCTCTGAGCGCTCCTCAGACCGAGAAGCAGCACGCCTAGCCCGTAATGCCGACAAAGGAGATATTATCGCGGGCATTAACTTCAAAGAAGAAAGCAGTGAGGTGCGCAATATCCTCCTCGATTTAACCCAGCGCGAAACACTTAACAAATCATCGCTCTTAGCACAGAATATTATTATTGATCTTAAAAAAGCCATTAAAGTACGGAATAAATCACGTCCACTCTTTGCAGGCTTCCGCGTCCTCAAAGCACCAGAAATTCCATCGGTATTGGTTGAACTCGCCTATATTTCAAACCCAAGCGAAGAACGTAAATTACGCTCGCGCCGCCATCAAGACAAAGTCGCAACGGCGATCACCCGCGGTGTTAAACGCTTCATCAATAAGCACGTTGGTAAATAGCCCGCGCTTATGCTATAAATCGCTAGACGCAGCGCCGTAAAAATAATAAAAACTCTCTATGACTGAGCAATTTAAAACCACCGATAAAGCAGTGCAGGCCGAGCAACGCCAGCAGCAACCCCGTTGGAAGCGGATTTTATTGTGGCTCATCGCCCTTGGTACAATGGGTGCGGTTGGTGGCGTTATCCTTATTTTTCTTATTTTGGCTTATTTCAGCACACAAATTCCTAGCGTTGAAATATTAGAAGATTATAAACCCTCACTCGTCACTAAAATCTACGATAAAGAAGGCCAAATTTTAGCCGAATACGCCAAAGAGCGCCGCATCTGGATTCCCATCAAAGATATTCCCCCCGAACTCATCGAAGCGTATCTCGCCGCAGAAGACACCAACTTCTACACCCACGGCGGCTATAACCCCAAAGCTATTCTACGCGCAGCTATCACCAACGCACTTACAGGCCGTAAGCACGGCGCCAGCACCATTACGCAGCAGGTCGCTAAAACATATCTCCTCAGCTCAGAGCGGACCTACACCCGTAAAATTAAAGAACTCCTTATCTCGCGCCGTATCGAAAAAGCGTTCAGTAAAGACCAAATTCTAGAGCTGTATCTTAACCGCATCTATCTTGGTAACGGCGCCTACGGGGTTGCCAGTGCTGCACAAACTTACTTTAGTAAAACTCTACCAGAACTTAACTTGGGCGAGCGCGCACTGTTGGCAGGCCTACCTAAAGCCCCCAGCCGCTACGATCCGGCAAACAACCCAAACCGTGCTAAACTCCGCCGCGATATTATCATCCGCCGCATGCAAACCGAAGAATTTATCACCAAAGAAACCGCCGATGCTACCGTGCAAAGCCCCATTAAACTCAAACCACAACTTCGCACCAGCGATGTCAAAGCGCCCCACTTCGCCGAGTATATCCGCCGCCAAATCTTAGCCGACCACGGGGAAGATAACCTGTACGAAGGTGGCTTAGCCGTTTACACAACACTCGATAGTCAATTGCAAAACTATGCCAGCGCCGCCATTGAAAACGGTTTAATTGACTACGATAAACGCCACGGCTACCGTGGCGCCATTGGCCGCATGAAGCTATTGGTCAACTGGGAAGATCGCCTATTAACTGAGCGCCGTAAAAACAGACACTACACCAATTTTGGCCAATTTGCAGTGGTGCTAGAGGTCACAAATAGCAAAGCGACCGTAGGTTACCTAAACGCTGAAACCCGCGCACCAGAACGGGGTGAATTGCCTCTAAGCGGCGCAAAATGGGCGCGCGAATACAAAGACGTTAATACCATGGGGCCAGAAATTAAAAAACTAACCCAAGTTTTAAGCAAAGGTGACATCATTCTTATTCGTAAAAAGAATAAGCGCTGGAATCTCGCCCAGTATCCAGCAGCGCAAGCGGCACTGGTTGCCATAGATGTCCCCACAGGCGCCATCCGCGCTATGGTTGGCGGTACCGATGCAGGTACAGGCTTTAACCGCGCTACCCAAGGCAAGCGCCAAGCAGGCTCAGCCTTTAAACCTATTATTTACGCATCCGCCCTCGAGGCGGGATATACCCCAGCCACCACAGTGCTAGACGCCCCCATTGTCATCCGCGATGGTCGCCAAAGCTGGAAACCTAAAAATTATAGTAGCAAAGTGTACGGGCCATCCCCTCTGCGCCGCGGCCTAGAGCGCTCACTCAATCTCATGACCGTCCGTATCGCGCAAGATGTTGGTATCCCAGCCATTAAAAACCTCGCCATACGCCTAGGCCTCCCCGCAGAAAATATGGGGAATAATATCGGAATGTCATTAGGTACAGCAGGCTTTACATTGCTCGATATTACCAACGCTTACACGGCATTTCCGCGCCAAGGCCGTACCCTTAAACCTCACACACTCACCCGCGTGCAAGATGCCTCAGGCGCAACCCTCGCCACCACACACCCCACTTGTCATACATGCCTAGCGGCTTGGTCAGCCGACCCATTCACACCGCCGCAACCTGTTACCATAGAAAGCCAAGAGGCTATATCTCCCGCCATTGCCTACCAAATGACAAGCATGCTTCAGGGCGT
>CALFWJ010000037.1 GCA_937928525.1 uncultured Alphaproteobacteria bacterium
GGAGGTGCTTTTTTTATAAGTTAATTTTTACTACCACTTTAAAGCGCGGCGGCCAATAAGAGCGCCAACAAGCGTAAAGCTTATAATGGGGACAATATAGTATAAACCGATGTAAGTTACCGTATCCATAGAGCAGTATAAGGTGTACGCCGCGGCAGCCATACTACTACCAGCCATGCCTGTAAGGGCACCCACAAGGGTTGGGTTGTTGGTTGCAATTTTACGCGCCCAGAACATCCACATGGCAGAGCTACCAAGAATACCGCCTGTAATAACAGCAAGTAAACATTGGCTAGAGTAAGCATTGCTCATACTTTTTGCAATCAGCATGGATGTGCTCATTTCGGTGGCTTGAACAACTGCTTGTTGCGCGAACAAAGCAATCCCGATGGCAAGAGGCAGGGCATAAGCCTTAACAATTTTGCCTGTTGGGCGTGAAAGTTGAGCAATAAGCAGCATGCTAGTGAGTGCAGCTGAAATAAACAAGCCGCTCTTCCAGTACATAACACCTTCGCTGAGGGCGCGGTTAAAGTCGTAACGTAGGCCATAAAGGTAAACGACTGCCAGTGCTAGTGCAGCAGCACAAGAGAGCCCAAGCATCCAGAAGGTGCGGGTTTGCAGTGTTTGTGTAGGCGTTAAGTCTTCTGCCAACATATTAATTAAATTTTGTGTCATATCTATTGTACCAATGCTTGTAGTTTTTTTAATCCTCGGTGTGCCATCACTTTAACCGCAGATTGGCTATAGCCAGTCTGGGCAGAAACTTCCTGCACGCTCATTTCTCTTAGTTTTAAAAGCTCGATGACTTTGGCTTGCTTGGGCGAAATTTGCTGTAATAGCTTTTTTAAGTCCATGCTTACGGTTGGGTCGACGGTCTTTGTTTCTTCTAGGTCTTCATCTAGCTCAACATGTGTGTGCTTTGCATTCGCTCGATAAAAATCGATCAAGCGATAGCGCGCAACAGCGGCAAGCCAGGGCCCAAAGGGTTGTTTGGGGTCGTAGGTATGGCGTTTGTTATGGACTGCAAGAAGGGTATCTTGCACCAAATCTTCCACCGCACCTTCAGCCACGCGTTTGCGATAATAAGCAATGAGCCAACCCCGCACGTTTGTGAGCAGTTTTTGATAGTCAGACTTATTGCCAGACAGCGCAGAACGAATCCATTCATCCCAGTTACTAGAGTTATACGTAGACATGTTGCATATGGTTACACAAATTTATAAAAAAAAACAATAAAACAATTTTATAGCCGTTTATATAAATAATTTTTTATAAATTTTGGGTTAGGTAATAAGTATTACGTTCGGAAGTGAAGTGTGTAATATTAAGTAAGAAATTGCAGTTAATGCTGCACACAACAATATATAGGAAAACGAAACGATGAACTTTACAACTAAAACATTTCTTGCCATTGGTGGATTAGCCGCATTTGTAGCTGGCGCAGCGTTCCTTGGTAAAGAGGGTGAAACAAATGAAGTAAGCGCTGGTAAGCCTGATCTTGAAAAATGCCAAGGCGTTGTTAAAGCTGGTCAAAATGACTGTGGCGCTAATGGACACAGCTGTGCTGGCCAAGCCAAAATAGACAACGACCCGAATGAGTGGGTGTACGTACCTCAAGGCACATGCGACCGTATTGCTGGTGGTAAAGTAAAGGCTGCTAAATAGAGCTTTATTAATAAAACACTTAATCGATTACGCACATTTACAAAAAAAACAAATAAAAGTGTAACTTTCTGACACAAAGTGCGTAATACTAAGCAGGAAGCAGCAACACTGCTGCACCCAATAACTAATATATAAATAGGGAAACTAAAAAATGAACCTGACTAAAAAAACACTTCTTACAGCTGGTAGCCTAGCAACATTTGTAGCTGGCGCAGCTTTCATCGGTGAAGCAAACGCTGGTAAGCCTGGCTTCGAAAAATGCCAAGGCGTTGTTAAGGCCGGTCAAAACGACTGTGGCGCTAACGGACACAGCTGTGCTGGCCAAGCTAAAACAGACAACGACGCTAACGAGTGGATCTACCTTCCTGAAGGTACATGCGACCGTTTGACTGGTGGTAAAGTAAAAGGCGCTAAATAAGTAGATTTATCTACTTTAGCAAGAAAGCTCAACCATGACCTCAAATCCTCTCTATTCAGGACTTGAAAAGTCTGGCCTAGAGAAATCTGGAATTGGTCTGCGTGCCCCGCACGTAGACGAGCTCATTGCGCAGCGCTCTCCGGTAGGCTTCCTTGAGGCCCACTCGGAGAACTATTTCGGAGGCGGTAAAAACCGGGCGCAAATTCGTGAAATTGCGGAAATGTACCCGGTAACCCTCCATGGTGTTGGCCTCTCTCTTGGCCGTGCCGATGGTTTGGATCAAGACCATTTGCGCCAAATTGCAACTTTGGCCAAAGAAATTGATCCGCTATTTGTCTCGGAGCACCTAACGTGGAGCGGTTATAGCCATAGCCATGTCCCCGACTTGCTCCCCATTCCGTTCACCAATGAGTCGCTGGATGTTTTCGCCCAGCACGTGAACGATTTTCAAGATGCGGTTGGCCGCCAAATTTTGGTGGAAAATCCATCTAATTACTTGGCGTTTGCTGACTTAGACTATTCAGAAACCGATTTTTTAAACGCTCTTGTGGAAAAAACAGGCTGTGGGTTGCTACTAGATATTAACAATATTGCCGTGAGCGCGAACAACTTAGGCTATAATCCTGAAGACTACATCGATAATATTCGCACCGATGCCGTAAAACAATTCCATTTAGCGGGGTATGAAGTGAAGCCGCAGCCAGACGGCACGAATATCTACCTCGATACCCATGGCTTGCCAGTGTACCCAGAGGTGTGGAAACTCTACAAACGTGCCCTAAAACGCTTTGGCGATACGCCAACGTTGATTGAGTGGGATACGGATATTCCGGCTTTAAACGTGCTAGAAGCAGAGGCGGCTAAAGCTGATGTTATCCGCCGCGAAGCAGAAGCCGAAAATGGTCATGCGCCGTTTGTGCCTGCGTCAAAACCCGAGAGCCAAACTCATGCCTAGTTTACAGGATATTCAATCGGCCTTGATGCACGATATTTACACGGGTGAGCGCACCAGCGCCAAATATTTAGCCGATAACATGGCGGGTAATCCTGACCGTTTAGATATTTATTTTAATAATAATCTGCTTATCCTCACCGATTTTTTGGCGACGGTTTATCCCGTAGTGGTGCAACTGGTGGGTGCAGAATTTTTCAAAACCATTTGCCGACATTACATCCCTGTGCATCCACAACCTAGCGGTGATTTGCAAAAATGCGGCGCTGATATGAGTGCATTTTTAGCCACGTTTGAGCCTGCACAAAAACATCCATACTTAAGCGATATCGCCAAGCTAGAATGGGCTTATTATCAGGCCACAACAGCAGCCGATGCAACGCCTGTAAGCTTTGATGTGCTAACACATCTTGCTGGTAGTGGCCAAGACTTTGCTCTTACACTGCACCCCAGCGCACAGCTTTTAACCTTCGAATATAACGCAGCAGATATTTGGCACGCACATCAAAATTTAACTGTCGAAACAGAGCTAGAATTAAAAGTAATAGCGCACAGTTTATTGGTTGCGCGTAATGGTGCGCATGAGGTTATTTTTAAACATCTATCAGAGCATGAAGTTTTGTTTTTAAGCGCGTGTAAAGCCGGGGCTCAATTTACAGAAGCCATGAATAATGTTGCCAACGCAGTTCAAAATGATGTACAAATGGCGACATTCCAACAAGATTTTGCCGCGCTTGTCGCCGCAGATGTATTAACCCAAGTTCAATAATAGGAGAGAGAACAATGAAAACACTAATTAACAAACTAGATAACTGTGCCATGAAACTGGCTTGTTATGCCCACTGCCTACGAGATGTGCCTTTACTGGCAGCACGCCTGTATATCGCGAAGGTCTTCTTCTATTCTGGCCTCACAAAAATTAAAAACTGGGACAGCACCGTAAGCCTATTCGCCTACGAGTATAACGTACCCGTGCTCCCACCCGAAATTGCCGCTTACATGGCCACTGCAGGTGAACTTAGCCTACCTGTTCTACTTGCGCTTGGTATCTTTACGCCGCTTGCTGCCTTTGGCCTACTTATCATGAGTC
>CALFWJ010000038.1 GCA_937928525.1 uncultured Alphaproteobacteria bacterium
GTCAGCTGGCTTGACTAAAAAGGCTTACGACGGTCTTAAACTTCTTGGTAGCGGTGATATTACCAGCAAGGTAAACATCGATGCCGCAGCAGGCAGCAAATCAGCCCTCGATAAAGTGGCTAAAGCTGGCGGTAAAGTAACACTTCCAGAAGTGAAAGAAAAAGTGCGCAAACTGCTTAAAAAAGCAGACCGTAAATAAGTACTACACGACTCTATAATAAGGATAATAAAACATGGCAACACACGGTTTAGGCTCAGCAAACGAAGTAGCAGAATTGCTCACGAAGGCTAAAGGCTTACATAACCGTGTGCTGTTTGTTTTATTGGCCTTTGTTATTTACCGTATCGGGACACACATTCCACTCCCCGGCGTAGATGCCTTAGCACTCACAGCCTACCAAGATACCCTCCGTAACGGCCTCTTTGGCCTCTTTAACATGTTTTCTGGCGGTGCTTTATCGCGCATGGCCATTTTTGCCCTTAATATTTTCCCTTATATTACAGCGAGCATTATTATTCAGCTCATGAGCACAGCGTACCCAAGCCTCGCTGAACTCAAAAAAGAAGGCGAGCAAGGGCGCGCCAAACTAAATCAATACACCCGCTACCTCACACTCATATTGGCCTTCACGCAAGGTTTTGGCCTTGCCGTTGGTATCGAAAACCAAACCGTTTTCCTTGGCGGCGAAGAAGTACGCCTCGTGGCAGACGCTGGTCTGTTCTTCCGCCTTCAAACCGCACTCACCATCATGACAGGTACCATGTTCCTCATGTGGCTAGGCGAGCAAATCAACAGCCGTGGTATTGGTAACGGTATCTCGCTTCTTATCTTTGCGGGTATCGTCGCTGAAATGCCCACTATTGTGATGCAAGTTACCGAACTTGCCCGCACAGGTGCTTTGTCAGGCTTCTTCGTGCTTGCCCTTATTATTGGTGTACTTGCAGCTATCTACTTCATTACCTTCGTAGAAACCGCGCAGCGTCGCGTCGCCGTACAATACCCTAAACGCCAAGGCACCGCTAACCAAGCCATGCCAGACAATAACCACTTGCCACTAAAAGTTAACATGGCTGGTGTTATCCCGGCTATTTTTGCCAGCGCTTTACTTATGGTGCCTGTCACCTTCGCCAGCTTCTCGCCAGAAGCGCAGTGGGCGCAATTCGTCGGCGCATGGTTTAGCCCGGGTCAACCTGCTTACCTTGCATTGTTTGTCTTCTTGATTGTCTTCTTCTGCTTCTTCTACACGGCAACAGTGGCCTTCAACCCAGAAGAAACAGCAGATAATCTCAAAAAATCAGGCGGCTTCATTCCTGGTATTCGCCCCGGCGCAGCCACAGCCACTTATCTAGATGGCGTTGTAACGCGCTTAACCACCATCGGTGCCGCCTACATGGCCTTTATCTGCGCCGTGCCAGATCTTCTGCACGCCGACCAAACATTGCCATTCTACATTGGTGGTACCAGTCTTCTTATTCTTGTGAGTGTGACCATCGATACCGTTGCCCGCATTCAATCAGCCCTTATTGCACAACGCTACGAAGGCTTATTGCAAAAAACAGCGCTGCGTACCTCAACCCGCAGTCAAAACAATAAAAAGAAAACGCGGAGAAAATAAACATGGATAAAACAATTCTCGTCTTTATGGGCCCACCGGGGGCAGGGAAGGGCACACAAGCTTGCCGCCTCGCCGAAAAATACGGCATTCCACAAATTTCAACGGGCGATATGTTCCGTGCCATGCTGGCTAACCCCACAACCGACACAGAAAAAGAAATTAAAGCCATCGTCGATCGCGGTGACCTCGTCCCTGACGACCTCACCATTAAAATGGTTGAAGACCGCATTCTGCAAGAAGATTGCCGTAATGGTTTTATCCTTGATGGCTTCCCGCGTACAGTTGAGCAAGCTAAAGCGCTAGATGAAATGCTCGAAACGCATGTTCTGCGCATTAATCATATTCTTCAACTTGATGTAGATAGCAACGAACTTGTTGCCCGCAAAGAAGGCCGCCTGTTTGCGCCAAACAGCCAAAAAGTTTACCACGTTAAATATAATCCACCTCGCGTGGCCGGTAAATGCGATGAGTCAGGCGAAGACCTTATTCAACGCGAAGACGACAAACCAGCAGCAACCCGCCACCGCCTAGATGTGTATTACACACAAACAGCCCCCGTGAGCCTGTTCTACGATTCAGCACAGCGCCTCATTAAAGTTGATGGTAACGGCAAAATGGACGATATTTTCAATCGTCTAGTTGCAATTATTGAACAAACCAAGTAAAGAGAACACGTATTTATGTCAAAAGCAGATGTTATTGAACTAGAAGGCACGGTGGTAGAAGTGATGCCAAACACCATTTTTAAGGTAAAACTTGAAAATGACCACACGATTTTGGCACACATCTCAGGTAAAATGCGGCAGTTTAATATCCGCATCCTTGAAGGAGACGCTGTCACGGTAGAAATGACACCATATGATTTAACCAAAGGTCGCATTACTTACCGTAAAAAGTAGGGACGACATAAAACAAATAAGTTTAACCAAAGTTAAAGTTAACCAAAAGAAAGCGAAAGCAATGAAATATCAATCTTCTATCCGCGCAGAAAAGAAACGCGCCCGGAACCTTCAAGTTGTGCGTAAGATGCGCAATAAAGCAGGTAAATTCGTGAGCACGCTACGCGTTAAAATGAGCAACAAGCGTAAAAATGGTAAAGCGGGTCGCTTCTCTGTTACACAAGGCTAAATAGCTCTAAATAAAAGATTTCTTGGGAAAAAGTGTGAAATTTCATGTTTTCCCTTGACATACGCACGAGAATTCCCTATCTCCAGCGTACGGACACAAAAACGCCATTTTTGTGCACCAAGGCCGTAAGGCCGCCGCGCCCCGCAATAGAATACGAGGAGCGCGTGGGATTGGAAGGGTGAACCCCTTGCTCAGAAAGAAAAACTACGTTTTTAATTTCTGATATATAATTAATAAAGAAGGAGTGTAGCTAGCATGGCACGTATCGCTGGTGTGAATATTCCAACAGACAAACAAGTGTGGGTTGCCCTCACTTATATTTACGGCATTGGTCGTAACACGTCTTTGAATATTCTTGAAAATGCAAAAGTAAAGCCCGACACACGGGTGAATAAACTAACCGATGGTGAAGTAGAGCGCGTTCGTGACGCAATCGAAAAAGACCACGAAGTAGAAGGTGATCTACGTCGTAAGGTTTCATTAAACATTAAACGCCTCATGGATTTGGGTTGCTACCGTGGTCTACGCCACCGTCGCGGCATGCCAGTTCGAGGTCAAAAAACACGCACCAACGCGCGTACCCACAAGGGTCGTCGTAACGGTGTGGTTAAAAAGCGGGGTTAATACATCATGGCAAATCCACGTAGTACAAAGAAAAAAGTTAAAAAGAATATTACCAGCGGCATCGCGCACATT
>CALFWJ010000039.1 GCA_937928525.1 uncultured Alphaproteobacteria bacterium
GGATAAGTTATTGATTTTATTAAATATCAGGGTTGTTTGAATTGCTTTATACCCCTAAATGTACCCCCATTAAATAAAATTCAACTTATTTGTTTGTTAAATAGAGGCTAGTTTGTTGAAACACTATATCTCATAAATAAAAACTTGTGCAAGACGCTTGTTCATCTTATGGTTATCTTGCGCTTTGAATAACAAGGCGTGGGGCTTAGTAACCTCTTGAGTGCGGTCAACGCAATACTGGCCGTTACTTTTGTATTGCCAAACCAACCTATGGTTGGGGAGGCAGCGAATACAATACGGCTATGCTGAAATAAGCTGCGCCGTTCACTCAACGGTTACTAACTTCCCAGCCACCATTATTGGTGGTTGTTTGTTTAATAACTATAGAAGATAACTTCATGGCCGTATCACACAAATTATTAACAGTAATTTTTTTAGGCTTATCATTAAGTTCTTGTGCCGCTCTTTACAAGCCACAAATTCGATATTCCGTAGATGAAATTACCGGAAATAATATCACTATAATTAGTAATTTTTGCAACACAATATGCATAACTTTTAAAGTTATAAATAAAAATGAAGGATATGCATATATCACTTTGCATAGAGAGAATTGGCTATTTGTAGAATCAATAAGCCTGAAAGTGTTAAATAGTGAAAAAGAACCTATTACACTTAAACAAGAAGTATTTCGTAATATTAAAGATAGCGGCAGTATTTCTGAAAAAATGGCTGTTCCTATTACTAGAGAGTTGTACGACTTTTTTGACTCTGCACGAGGTAACGGGTTTTTGGCTAGATTTACAGGTGATGAATATTTCCAAGATGTTAAACGAGGTGCTGCTAAAAACCAAGGTGGTTTATTTGATGAGTTAATTTTAAATATGAATAGACCAGAAAAATAACCCTTAGATAATAAAAAATTAATAAAAAAGCCAATAATTATGCACAAATTACTTATACTTTCATTTGTTCTGCTCCCTTACGCTGTTTTTGCAGAAACAGCAAAAACTTTACACGCCTCAAAAAGTGATGTGACGTCCTCTATTCTTGATAACTGTAAAGCTAAAAACTTACAGCCTATTCAACAAAGTAAGCGCAATATTGTTTGCGCCGAAAGCACGTTTTATCTTAGCAAGGACGGCAATAAGACTTACTTAAAAGCAAGGGGGGAGAATAGTGAGTTAATTACTGATGCTGTTATTGATACCCTTAGCCAAGAATGGTCGCCTAAGCCTTTTAATCAGTAGCTTCTTAAGTTGAAAAGAGATTAATAACTGCTAAAATTAAAGTAAAGAGAACACTACGCGCGCGCGTAGCATGCAAATAATTCCTCGAAGGTTGAATTTTTGCAAGGTAAAAAAAGAGTGTTCAATGTTCAACCCCCTAGGAAACTGAACACTGAACATGATTTATATTTTAAGTGTTTATGTAACCATTAACTGCACCAACCGAACATCCTAACCTTGCCGCAATATCTCGCTGACTAAGCCCTTCATCACTCAAACGCTTTGCGGTAGCCTGTTTATCTATGGTGGCCTGAACTTCCCATGTAGCAGAATTTTCAGCCATGCGTAGAGTAACCAGTTTAGGGGTTAGCTCTTTGCCCATAAGGTGGCGGTTTTTATCGAACTGCACCACAAAGCGGCTACAGTTATCCTCAGGCGCACCACCAGCCTTAGCTAGTTTCAAGATAATATCAGGCGTGACTTCAGTCATACTAGAGCCACGTTGCGCACCGCTCTTGCCCGCATGATGCACCAACACTACGGCATAGCCCTCATTGCGCAGCCGTATAAGCCAGTTTTGACACTCTATCCAACTATCTGCATCATTTTCACGCTTAACAGCCATTAATGTAGACTTATTATCAATAATAATAACCTTAGGGTGGTTTTGAGGTTGTTCCAGCAATTTTTCTGCAATGTACTGGCCGTCTTCACTGGCAAGGCTATCCATTGGTGTTTTAGCAATGCTTGAAGAGCAAAGCATCAACCCATCGGGCGGCAGGCCGCCTGAGAGGGCTTTTAAGCGCCTTTGTAACTCATAGGCAGGCATCTCGCCGTCAAAGAACATAACAGGGGTTTGAGCAGCGTTAGAATAGTCTAAAAAATCTTCTCCTTTTGCCAACGCAATTGCAAGGCCTAAAGCAAAGTTTGTTTTACCTACGCCCGCATCGGCGTAGATTAACGTGATACTGCTTTCCACCAGCCAGTTCCCCATGAGGGGCTTGCGGGGCGGAATATCCAACCCCACAAACGCACTTGCTTGGTAAACACCAAAGTCTTCATTACTGCTAACCATGACGCTTCACAAACATGTTAGTCACATTATCCAGCAACCAATAACGGTACTGAACCTTTCCCTGAGCAATAAAGCATGCGGACTGAATGCGCAGGCCATTTTGCTTTAAGTGAGTCATGGCTTTGGGTAAATCAGGCACGCGAGTTGTGAGCGTGTCTATACCACCACCGGCAGGGTGATTAAGCTCATAGAAGGCTATAGCAAGCCAGTAACTGCTAATGTTTACTCCTTTAAGTCTCTTGCCGCGCTGGTGGGTCGCGTGAATTTGACAACCTTTAGCCTGCTTGCTTTTTTTGCAGGGTTGGGTTAAATTTAAACTGTTAGCCTCGAAGTTAACAATTCCAGCCTTCTTACAATCCGTTAATTGTAAGGGGCTTTTCTTTTTAGGTAAGGCGTTGTTCATTGGATTAACCATTTTGCTGCCCTCCTTTGCTTTCCAGCCATGCCTGCACTTCACTGGCTTTCCAGCACGTTAAGCGAGTGGAGAGCTTAATTGGCTTAGGGAACTCTCCAGCTTTACACTTTGCCCAAATTGTACTTACACCCATGCCTGTAAGTGCGGCAACCTCACGCACCCGCAGGTGCTGGAGGGTTTGTTTATAGTCATTCATGTGTTTATCTTTCCTTGTTTAGGTTTAACAAGACATTAGAAGTAAAATTAAGAGCTAAAAACTGTGTTTTCTTAAAAAAAAGACTACTTTTTACAGTCTTTTGAAATAATGCTGGAAATCTCATTCTCCGTAAAATTTCTATCGCAACCTTTTGGAAAAAAAATATCTGCTAGCGTAGCAATAACTAAATACATGGGCTTGCCACACACCTTAAGATGAACTTCGTTAAGCTTAAGTATAAACATTGTAGATGCTTTGCGCCTTGAGGCTTCTGAAAAATCCATTTGCACCTCCTCTTCCAGTCTTTCTAGCAAGTATGACAAACCAACCTTACCCTCTCTCAGAAAGATTCCGTGAGCATTTTTTGCATAACCTAAATCTTTCTTAATGAGTAATTCATTATTATTTTTTGAATGAATAAATAAGTCATATCCAATTGTTCTTAATACTTTATTGATTAACTTTACTCCTTTTGAAAAGTCCTTTTCTAAATCTAATCTATCTTGGGAAGAGAGTGAAAGTACTGGTGTTTTTTGAATACAGTTATCGATATACAAACTATAGCTGAGGTAGTAACCTTCAAGACTTTTTTGGTTGCTAGATGCTTGCACTCTGTTCGCTTCTAGCATCTTCCATGCTTTTAATATGTCAGGATTGGTTAAATCTAACATTTTCCTAAAGAAATCACTTTTCATGCCCACAGGATTCTCTCTTTGAATTCCCGTCAAGAAATCTCTCAAATCAACAGGAAGGGTGGAAAAGTTAGAATCTGTTTTTAAGAATTGATTATTCACTTACCCCCTCCAAACTTAACATTAACAACTTCACCACCAGCACAAATCTCATCTATGTAGTCAGCCCATTCCTGCATCATGGTGGTACGCTCTGACATATATTCTGCGCGGTTGTAGGCGGCGCGCACATCATTCTTTTCACGGTGGGCGAGTTGGCGCTCTATGTGGTCACGGTTGTAACCTTGCTCATTCAGTGTGGTAGAGGCAAGGGAGCGGAACCCATGGGTTACCATACGTCCTTTATAGCCTATATCTCTGATACACTTATTAAGTGTAGCGTCACTCATCATGCTATTAATTTGGCGTTTAAGGCTTGGTAATATATACCCACTTGCATCATTGCCTGTAAGTGCATAAAGCTCTTTTAAAATTGCTATTACTTGCTCAGATAGAGGAACTATGTGTTCTTTCTTTATTTTCATAATTTCTGCAGGAATAATCCACTGCTTATTATTCCAATCAATGTAACTCCACTTACTTTTACGCATTTCACCTTGGCGCACAAATGTAAGCATTAACAACTTCATGGCCAGTTTTATTTGTGGGTGCG
>CALFWJ010000040.1 GCA_937928525.1 uncultured Alphaproteobacteria bacterium
CAGGGAGCAGCATTTTCTATCTTTCGATGGAGGATGATCTCATGCGCGTATTTGCCAAAAACTTAGATGGCTTGATGAAGAAGTTGAGCATGCCTGAAGATGAGGCTATTCAGCATCCATGGGTGAGCAAAAGCATTGAAACAGCGCAGCGTAAAATTGAGAGCATGCACTTTGATGTGCGGAAGCAAATTTTAAAATACGATGATGTTTTAAACGAGCAACGTAAGGTGCTTTACGACCAGCGGCGGGATATTCTGACCAGTGAGGATGTACTGGAAATTGCCGAAAGTTTTAGAGAAACAGTGCTAGATACAGCGCTAAATTTAGCCATGATAACGAGCCATCAGAACGAGATTAATTTAGAAGGATTGCGTGAAGAGGTTCTGGCGAAGTTTGATGTTCATCCTAAAATTGAGCAGTGGTGGACTGATTTAAATGATGCTGAAGAGTTTTCGGATAAGTTGCATGATTATGTGGCCGATGTTTGGGCTGCAAAAGTAGAGCGAATTACGCCCGAAATTGCTAACCAAATGGTGCGTTTGATTTTACTGCAAATTATGGACTATCAGTGGCGTGGTCACTTACAGCAGTTAGACTATTTGCGTAAAGGTATTGGGTTACGGGGCTATGCGCAGAAAGATCCGATTAACGAATATACGCGTGAGAGTTTTACGTTATTTGAAAACTTATTAGACCGTGTAAAAAGTGAAGGAACTGCTATTTTAAGTCGCGCTGAAGTGGGGGCAGATGAACCTGCTGCGGCGCCGAGCGACGCACAAGATGCTGCGGCGGCAGAACTGAGCGTTCAGGCCGATATAGCGCAAGATACGCCACGTAATGCGCCATGCCCGTGCGGAAGTGGTAAGAAGTTTAAACATTGCCATGGGGCTTTGGATAAAGGGCAGTCGGCATAGTGGTTTCTGGCTCGCCCATTTATAGTATTGTTCTGCGGTATTTAACTGGGCGGACGGGTTTTACGCGGGTGGTGACGGGGTTCTCGGTTGTTGGGATTATGCTGGGGGTTGCGGCGCTGATTGTGGTGATGACGGTGATGAATGGATTTAGAGATGAGTTACTGACCCGTATTTTAGGATTGTCTGGCCACGGCACTGTTTATGCGCAGGGGTTAGAGATGGATTTGGCTTCTGACTTTCAGGTTCAGCTAGAGCGGTTACCAGAGATAACGGAGGCTGTTCCGTTTGTGGCGGGGCAGGGCATGGCATTGAGCAGCCGCGGCGCTGCTGGTGGTTTTGTGCGTGGTATGCAACGAGCTGATGTGCCTGTTATTATTCAGGAAAATTTAAGTGCGGGCGATTTGACTAAATTTAGCACGGCTAATAGTGTGGTGTTGGGTAATCGTATGGCTGATTTATTGGGAGTTGGGGTGGGCGATAGGGTGACGTTGGTGTCGCCTGATGGTGCGCAGACGGTTGTTGGGTTTATTCCGCGACTTATCCCGCTTAAAGTGGTGGCTATTTTTAACGTGGGCATGCACCAATTTGATGAAGGGCTTATTTTAACCAATATGCCAACGGCGCAAAAATTTTATAAACTTGGGCAGCGGGTAACCGGGCTAGATGTGCGGGTGGAAGATGCGCAACGTATTGACGCAGCCGTGCCTGATATTTTAAAAGTGGCGGCGGGGAATATCCCTGGTCGGGTGCGGGTGGTGACGTGGCAGGAAACCAACCGTGAATTTTTTGGCGCCTTGCAAGTAGAGCGCGTGGCGATGTTCATTATTTTAAGCCTCATTGTAGTGGTGGCTGCGTTTAATATTATTACAGGGCAAATGATGCTGGTGGGGGACAAACGCGCTGATATTGGTATTTTACGCACGCTTGGGGCCAGTGCGGCGGATATTCAGCGTATCTTTTTACTGAATGGTTTGGTTTTAGGTGGTGTGGGCACGCTGGCTGGGCTTGGTCTTGGGTTGTTGGTTGTGTGGCAGCTCACAAATATTATTAGTGGGATTGAGGCAATGACGGGCGCGAGTATCTTCTCGGGTGAGGCGTACTTCTTGGATGAAATTCCCCAAAGTTTAGTGTGGGGTGATGTGGGTATGATTGTTGTTATTGCGGTTATTTTAACGTTACTAGCGAGTTTCTTCCCTGCGCGCAGAGCCGCAAAATTGAATATTGTGGAGACGCTGCGTGACTAATATTCTTGAACTTAAAAATATAAAAAAGAATTATGTGACTTCGGCTGGGCGCTTGCCTGTGCTGAAAGATGTAAATGTAGGGTTTAAAGCAGGTGAAACAATAGCGCTTGTAGGTCAAAGTGGCAGTGGAAAAAGTACTTTTTTACATATTGCAGGGTTATTAGATAAGCCAAGTGGGGGCCAGGTTTTGGTAGAAGGGGCGCCAACGGCAAAAATGAAAGATGCAGCTTTAGCGCGCTTACGAAATCAGACCTTTGGGTTTGTGTATCAGCAGCATCATCTTTTGAAAGAGTTTACGGTGCTGGAAAATGTGCTGTTGCCGGCGCAATTTGCGGGTCGGGCGTCATCGGTTAAAAATTTGGCGCGGGCGGAAGAATTGTTAGCTAAAGTGGGGTTAGAAAACCGTATGGCGCATTTGCCGGGTCAATTATCGGGCGGGGAACAGCAGCGTGTTGCCTTGGCGCGGGCGTTGATGAATAAACCTAAGCTATTATTGGCAGATGAACCTACGGGGAATTTGGATGCCAGTACCGCAGGGCAGGTGACAGATTTATTATTTAAATTGGCAGAAGATGAAGGTTTGGCGCTATTGTTGGTAACGCATAGTGAAAAACTTGCTGCAAAATGTGGGCGCAAGCTAAGTTTGATTGACGGTGTGTTGAGCTAATTGCAAAAAAAAGGAAGACCCTCCTGTTTGGGAGGGTCTTTTTCGTAAATGGTTAAGTCAATCTCTGTATCATGCCAGAAGGCTTCACCGAACGTTTTTTTAACGCTGGTGTAGGCAATATTTACAATTGCAGCATCATCTTTGTTTAAAAAGTGATCGAGTTGAATCATGTAGAGTCGATTTCCTTCTGGGATAACAACATTGAGGCATTTAGCTTCGGCATCCCAGTGGCTATAGGCGGTTTTAGTTTTTGCATCGGTTATTTTTATTTGT
>CALFWJ010000041.1 GCA_937928525.1 uncultured Alphaproteobacteria bacterium
AATCAGCTTTATCAGCGAAAAACCGATTGCTGAATTCACGCTTGATGCTTACCGAGGCCCCATTGAATGCTCTTTCTTTTTAGCAGAACCTGCTATTTATGAAGCCTTCCCTTGGAATTCACTAGAGGTCAATGATTGGTCGTTTTTAACAATTGATCAACTTTTGTCTGATACTCGAACGAGTATTGGCGTAAAAGCTGCCCTAGAACAGGTCATGGCTAAAATTTAAATTATCCCCCGCATTGGGGGATAATTTTTTGCGCAATTTTCTTAAAAAACACAGGTTTACCCCTTCCCTCTACGTCTATTTAGGCGTAAAGTAATCATTAATTAAAAATAAAAATAGCGCTCTTTCATATGGCAACCCCCACTTACTCTGAAGATTTATACCAACAATTCTGCGATGACCCCACAAGTGTACCTGCTGAGTGGCAAGACTATTTCCGTGGTCTTAACGACGCTATTATTTCTTTTAGTAAAACAACGCCAGATGGCACAGCTCCTGACCAATCTGCCATTATGGGTGGATGTGAAAGCGTCGGCAACGCTGCTATGGCGCAAAATAACGTCTCACGCCTGATTCAAGGCTATCGCTACCACGGGCACCGCCGCGCGAATATTAACCCGCTTAAATCGGCGGATGACCAAAAATCTCGCGAACTTTCCCTCGATGAATTTGACCTCACTGAAGCGCAACTCAATGACGTATTTGCGACGGCCAGTGTTCTACCTGAACAACATGCTAAGCTGAGTGATATCCGTGATGCACTGCAAAAAACCTATGCTCGCAGTATTGGCGTAGAGCTTGGTAACATTGCAGACCTAGAAGAACGCCGCTGGCTCCGTGCCCGTATGGAGAGCTGCCACAACAAACCTTCTTTCCCGAAAGAAGAGCAGCACCGTATTTATCAAGGTTTGATGGTTGCGGGTAACTTTGAAAAATTCCTCGCGACTAAATTCATTGGTGTTAAACGCTTTGGACTTGAAGGTGGTGATAGCCTTATTCCTATGCTCGATACCATGGTGAACATGGCGGGCGATGTAGGTATGACCGACATTGTATTTGGTATGGCCCACCGTGGTCGCCTTAATGTACTTGCTAATATTATGCATAAACCGCTGGAAGAAATTTTCTCTGGCTTTCTTGACTCTGCTAAGTTGGATGACGAAGTCGAATCTTCTGCGGGCGACGTAAAATACCACATGGGTAAAAGCTATGACGTCACCACAACATCTGGCCATAAAATCCATATGAGTTTGTTAAATAACCCCAGCCACCTAGAAATTATCAACCCCGTGGTCGCAGGCTCTGCCCGCGCCAAACAAAATCGTATTAGTTTAAACAGCGATGTAGACGGAAAAACCAAAGTACTGCCGCTACAAATTCATGGCGACACCGCTTTTGCTGGCCAAGGTGTTGTGCCAGAAACCCTCAACCTTATGTCTCTTCAGGGCTACGATATTGGCGGAACGATTCACCTCGTTATTAATAACCAAGTTGGGTTTACTGCTAACCCAGAAGACGCTTTTAGTGGTAACTACTGCACTGACATCGCGAAAATGCTGGAAGTCCCGATCTTCCACGTTAATGGTGACGACCCGGAAGCTTGTGTGCATGTGATGCAACTGGCATTCGACTACCGTACTAAATTCCAAAAAGATGTGGTGATTGACCTTGTTTGTTACCGTCGTAATGGCCACAACGAGGGCGATGACCCCGCCTTTACGCAGCCAGAAATGTATGGCGTTATTAAAAAACATCCTGTTCCTGCAGCTCTTTATAAAACACAACTTACCGATAAAAACACGCTTTCCACCACGGAAGCCAGCGCTATGGAAAACGACTACGCCGAGCGCATGAATACCGCCTACGATAACGCTAAAAAAGGTACGCTCATTAAGCCAGATATGTTTGGTGGCGCATGGAGCAATATGCAACGTAACTCGGCAGGCAAAACCAAAACCGCTGTCACTAAAGCAGTGCTTGCTAAAGTTGCTGATGGTGTTGTTGCCTATCCAGATGGCTTTACCGCCAATAAAAAAGTTAACAAAGTACTTGAACAGCGTGGTGAAATGCTGCGTGGAAAAGAAAAATTAAACTGGGGCGCAGGTGAAGCCGCCGCTTACGGAACTTTGTTGCAAGAAGGTTTTTCAATCCGCCTATCAGGGCAGGATGTTCAGCGTGGTACCTTCTCTCATCGCCATGTTGGTGTGGTTGATAATGCTAATGGCGCCAAGGCTTTCCCGCTTAAAAGCCTCACAAAGCAAGAGAATTATTTAAGCGTCTGGAACAGCTCACTTAGCGAACTTGCCGTACTTGGCTTTGAATTTGGGTATAGCCTAGCTGCTCCGCAAACCATGACCATTTGGGAAGCTCAATTTGGTGACTTTAGTAACGGCGCGCAAATTGTGATTGACCAGTTTATTTCTAGCTCTGAAAGTAAATGGCACCGTATGAGTGGCCTTGTTATGCAGCTCCCGCATGGCGCAGAAGGCCAAGGGCCCGAGCACAGCTCAGCCCGCTTAGAGCGCTACCTACAACTTTGCGCAGAAGACAATATGGTCGTGGCTTATCCAACAACGCCTGCAAGCATGTTCCACCTACTTCGTCGCCAAATGCACCGTAATTTCCGTAAACCGCTTATTATCATGACGCCAAAATCTTTACTACGTCACCCTGCGGCAGTATCTGATATTTCTGAACTCACCAGCGGCGCCTTCCAGAAAGTTATTCCTGCTGATACGCCCGCAAAAGGTGTGAAACGCGTGGTTTTGACGAGCGGTAAATTTTACTACGATATTAAAGCGCAACAAGAAGAGGGCAAAAACTCCTCAGTAGCTGTTATTCGTTTAGAGCAACTTTACCCCTTGCCTATTGAAGATATTAAAACTGAGCTTAAAAAATATAAAGGTGCTGAAATTATTTGGACCCAAGAAGAACCAAAAAATCAAGGCGCATGGACCTTTATTCTTGATAATTTAACCGAAGAACTTGGCCAACCGATCAAATATATTGGCCGCGTTGCTGGTGCTTCACCTGCCGTAGGGTCTGGCAGCCGCCACGCAAGAGAACAGAGTGATATTATTGCGAAAGTTCTTGGTAAATAATGAAACAGCAAATTTATGCAGCATCATTTATTTTTCTCATGAAAGAAAATAAATTCCTAGCTATGCGACGTGCAAATACTGGCTATATGGATGGATCCTTATCCCTTCCTTCAGGCCATATTGAAGTGGGGGAAATGCCTTCCATCGCCGCTGCACGTGAACTTGCTGAAGAAACAAATATTTCTGTAACTCTAGAAACTTTACATTATCAACATGTTCAGCACTACATGGATACTGAGAGAA
>CALFWJ010000042.1 GCA_937928525.1 uncultured Alphaproteobacteria bacterium
ACATGCCATCCATCTGGCAAATTAAACTCCAACCCTACTTTGGTGGTGCTATTTGCCGCTATCATTGTGTCTATGGGCAAAAATCGCGCAGAAATATCCTCTACGGGCTTAAAGCTTGGCAGCTCTTGCGCATTTAAAGGCAAACTCAGCGCAAACAACATTAAAAATAAACTCTGATACACTAAAGTATTAAAAAAACTCGTCAAACGGGGCATTGTTATGGCATTATGTTATTTATATTAAGTGCTTGAACCTTAGCAAATTTAAGCCACAAAAAATAATAAAATAATAAAAATATTGAGCGACCACCGTGCTGCGTAAATTTTCATTTCTTATTCTTGTTCTCTTAAGCATTGGCCTTATTGGTTTGGTTGTTGCCATCGTAACGGAGCTTGCCCTGCTTTATCCTGCGGCCTCTATGCAAAACCTTGCTGCAGGTTTTAATACAGGCAACCCCATGCCCGCCCCCTTAACCGAAAAATTTATCCACAAACTTAACTTCTACACCTACGCTACTTATAACTTCTGGCCAATCTGGATCGCTATCCTCTTTGCCAGCATGTTGGTGTATAGCATTAGTAATAAGCTATTATCTGGCGGTAAAACTCAAAACTTTATGGCGCGCATTCACCTATTAGAAAACAAACTTGCCAACAAAGAAAAATCCCTAGAGCAAGAAAGTACCGACCACGCAGCCCTCCTTGCCCGCATCGAGGCTATGTATCAACACAGCCCAGAAGCGTATATTCTGCTTACCCCAGCCGGCGCCGTCGAGAAATTTAACCCTGCCGCCGAGCGCTTCTTTAAAGCACTTGTCGGCCAAGATGCGGCCCTAATTAACCGCCGAATTCAAGACCTCATGCCCAGCTTCACCGAAACAGGCCTAGAGCGTCTCTTCACGCAAATTGTCGAGAAAAAAGCCGTCTGGCAAGGCGAAATCCAACTACAAGATACCCCCATTTGGCTCATGCTCAAATTTATCCACGCGGGCGATGCTGGTATTATTGTTCTGTTCCGCGATATTTCTCGTGACCATGCCGACGGCGCCACCCTTAAAACCAGCGATGCCCTAGTTCAGCAAATCCTACAGCAAACACCAGAGCCTATGGCAGTCCTAGATGCCGACTGGAACATTCAACGCGTATCCCCAGCCCTACTTTCCATAACAGGCAAATCACAAGCAGATCTCATCAATAAACCTCTTAAAAATACCATCATGCTCGAGCGGTTTAGTAATATCCAATCAGATCTAGAAGCAGGCACTCCCTTCAACCGAGAGGAAGAAAAACTCATTCTCAACGAAAAAGAAGTATGGCTAAAATGGGGCCTATACCCATGGCAAGATGCCTCAGGTAGCCGCGGTGGCTATCTCCTCTTCATGGAAGATGTCAGCGAGCTTCATAACACCCGCAACCGCGCCGAAAGCAAAAAGGACGCCGAACATGCCCTTGCCTACCAAGATGCCCTCACAGGCCTTCCCAACCGCCAACTCTTCAACGACCGCTTTAACATGGCGCTTGCCCAAGCCTATCGTCAACTAGGTAAAATTGCCCTCTTCTTCCTCGACCTCGATGGATTTAAAGCTGTGAACGATACCCTTGGCCACGATGCAGGCGACATGCTGTTAAAAGAAGTGGCGACTCGTCTTAAATCTTGTGTCCGCGACACCGACACGGTCGCCCGCCTTGGCGGAGACGAATTCACCATCATCCTCTGGATTCGTGAACCAAAAGACGCCGACATTGTCGCCAATAAAATCATTGAATCAATCAATAAACCCTTCGATGTTGGCACCAAACAAGCCCACGTCAGCACCAGTATTGGCGTTGCCATTTACCCACTCCATGGCGAAGGCGCCGCAGACCTCATGAAAAAAGCCGACACTGCCATGTACGCCGCCAAAACATCTGGTAAAAACCGCCACGTCTACTATAACCCAACCCTAGACCTAGACGATGAAGCCCCAACATCAGAAGCAAAATCAGAAACCTAACCTAACTATGCCCACCCCCAAAAGCGTTGCCTTTCAAGGCAACATTGGTTCTTACGCGCACCTTGCCGCAATCCAATCCTACCCCCATACCACAGCTCAAGCATATCCAACATTTGAAGATGCTTTTACAGCAACAGAAAACGGCATAACCGATTTATCTCTCATCCCGATTGAGAATTCTACAATTGGCCGCATCGCAGACATTCATCACCTCATGCCCAAAACATCCCTGCACATAGTAGCAGAGTACTACCTACCCATTCAGCATTGCCTCATGGCTAAACAGAGCACCAAATTAGAAGACATTAAAACAGTCTACTCGCAGCTACCTGCCCTCAGTCAATGCCAAAACACCCTCAAAACCATGGGCTTCACCCCCCACGCCACCGCCGACACCGCAGGCGCCGCTAAAATGGTTGCAGCAAAAGCAGACCCACACGCCGCGGCCCTCGCCTCTAGCTTTGCTGCAAAAACTTACGGCCTCACTATTCTTAATCCAAACATGAATGATGCTGGCCACAACACCACCCGCTTCATAGCGCTTAGCCGCACACCAAAAACGCCTCCCACCAACACCAACAGTAAAATAAGCCTACTCTTCACCGTTAACAGCACCCCCGCCGCCCTGCATAAAGCCCTTGGCTGCTTCGCTGAAGAAAACATAAACCTCACAAAGCTAGAAAGCTATCTTACTGGCGGAAACTTCACCGCAGCGCAATTTTATGTTGAGCTAGAAGCCCATACGAGCAGTCAAAACTTCAAGATTGCCATGACAAATTTACAAAAATATACCCAATCGCACAAAATATTAGGCTGCTACCCCTTGAAATTGAATACAAACGGCGCCATCTCTTAACAGCAAGGGGTAAATGCAAGTGTAAAATAATTCACGAAACGCTTGCAGCGCAAAAGAAGAGGGTGTACAATTATGTAAATCCTGACGACATTAACGATAACAGGATAAAACAGGAGAACCCCACATGACTAAATCAGCCCCTAAACCAACATTTGACCAACTCTTTGGCAACCTCAACCTACCAGTTAAACCCGCTATGCAGGCTACAGGCGCCAAAATGACCATCGAAGAATTCGACAATGTAGATGTACCAGCAGGCAAGCAAACAGGCTTCTCTGGCATGCTCGACAGCGCAGGCTTCAAACAAGCCGACGCCAAACAGCCCACTCAACGCGTGATTACGGTTTAACCTCTTCTTTCTTTGCTATTTTAACAAGGGCGCTTAACCGCGCCTTTTTTAT
>CALFWJ010000043.1 GCA_937928525.1 uncultured Alphaproteobacteria bacterium
CACAATACCCCGTGGAGATGATTACAGAACAACCCGTCGCTTGCTAAGTCAGAGTGCAGTTGTGCGTCGCAACAAGGGGAACGCGGACAGACTAGCTGCTATTATTCTGGAGCAAGTGCGAAATGGGAGCAGCATCCCTAAAATACAAACTTTGGTTGATATTGAGCTTGGGTTACGTGATAAAAAAGGTCGTACCAACGCTAGCCAGATACGGGCGTTAAAAGAAGGGCGCTTTGCACACGCTAACGGGCAATTCTACCAGACTTACAGAATTGCGCGCACTGAGAGTATGCGCGTGGCATCAACCCAAACACGCAACACTTTCGAGCAATTGAAAGCCAGTGGTAGGCAAGTCAGGCTTGAGCTTATAGCTTTTATAGATAGCCGCACCCGTGAGCAGTCTATAAACATGAATGGCCAGATTAGCAATGCTGAAGGTGAGTTCCTTTACCCTAACGGACGGCGCTACAAACTAGGGCAAGCCCCTGCTCGGTGGAGCATTAACGATAGGGAAGCCAGCGTGCCTGTTTTTCTGGATTTAGACGAACGCCCTCGCTCGCAAATATCAAGCCTTAGCGAATACAAGCAAGCCGTTGACCGTACACAGTAAATAGTATAAAATGTACATTGCATAATAATGTGCAACAAAAAAGGGAATAATCATGACTGATGAGAACAAAGGGGCTGTGGACGGGGGCGAAAGCGCAAACGTACCAACAGAAACTTCAGATAATCAGGGCGGGGGCAGTGACGCAAACGCAAAACTTCAACAACTTGAAAAAGAGCTATCCTCACGGGATGCTAAAATCAATAAGCTTTTAGATGCCGAGCGCAAACTAAAAGAAATTGAGATGCAGCGTGAACAAGATAATCTGGCTAAGAAAAGCGCAGAGGAAAAAGTAGAGCACTTCCAAAAAGAGCTCACCGAACTAAAGCGTGAACAAATTCTAAGCCGCAAGCTATCTGGTTTAGGTGTTTCGGTTGATGAAGCAAAACGAATTCTTGACGGTACAGCAGAGGAACAAGCCGAAGCGCTTGCAACCTTGCTAACAACTCATAGTGAACAGGTTGCTAACACCAAGCTGGATGAGTTTAAGCGGGCGAGCATTGCCGAGGTGGATAAACAAAAACCTGTGCTGGATACAAATCAACAAAATACGCGCCTTGAAAGTATGATTAAGGCAGCGTTAAAATAGAAAGATAATTCAATGGCAAATAACATTGAACAGGCTCGTAAAGATATTCAGGCTATGCTTGACTTGATTTACACACAAGAAAGCGTAACTAGCATTCTGCAAGCTAACCCAAACCTTGTACAAGAGGTGAACGGCGCGGCTGGCTCAATCCGTATTGCTAAGCGCACAGTAGATGGTTACGGTGACTATGGCCGCCAAAACTCAGGCAACGCTTACCCATCGGGTGACGTTTCTTTGACTTGGGAAACTCACGACATGTCAGTAGACCGTGGTGTTTCGCTAACTGTTGACCGCATGGACGACGACGAGAGCGGCATGAACGCATTCAACAGCATTGCATCTCTTGCTGGTCAGCTTGAGCGCGAAAAAGGCGCGCCAGAAATGGACGCTTACCGCTTTGCTAAAATGACTGGAACAGCTGGTATCCTTGAAGCTACAGCAGACCTCACAAGCTCTACCATTAAAGGCGCAATCGACACTGCTATCTCAGCAATGGACGACGCTAACGTACCTGCCGAAGGCCGCGTACTATTCATGGTAAACGCTATGTACAACGCACTAAAGAACTCAGACTTCTTTACTTACAACCTTGAGTCAAACGCCGCCAATGGTGGAATTGACACCCGTGTTGCTACTTACGACGGCATGCGCGTTGTTAAAGTAAACCAAGACCGCTTCTATAGCGCAATTGAGCTTAACGACGGTTCTTCAAGCTTTGGCTATGGTAAAGCAGCAGGCGGCGTAAACCTTAACTTTATGATTGTGCACCCTAGCGCTATCATCCCTGTAGTTAAGCTTGCTAACGTGAAGTACTTCACGCCTGACACTAACCAAAACGGCGACAGCCACCTAGTACAGGCGCGCAAATTCTACGACCTATTTGTTCTTGAGAATAAGGTTGAAGGTATTTACGCACACAAGGCTACCGCTTAATATAAAGGGTGAATAAATGGCATCGCGTATTGTGGGTTGGGTAAAGCCAGCCGAAAAGCCTAAAAAAGAAGAGAAGCCCAAAAAAGACAAAAAGTCTGAAAAGTAAGCTTTAACTTCACAAAAAGGGATACTTATGGTATCCTTTTTTTACGTTTAAAATTTAAAAGGGATTTATTATGGCTATTGAAAGTAACCAGCAAGCTTTGCAGCTTGGCATTTTGTACAAGATTGACGCATTATCTAAAGGTGATATTCAGCGTGATTTGTCTGCCTCAATCTGGGTGGATAGCGGCAGCGTTGATGTTTATGCAAGTGACAGCGCCACTCAACCCACAACGCTTGCAGAAATGACTTTAAATACTGACGATGTAGCTATTGCGGGCAAGGCTCAGCTTGTTGCGCTCCCTAACTACATTGCCATTGTGCAAAACCAAGGAACAAGCACTGAGTTGGTGTTGACTGGCGTTAAGGGCGTCGAACAGGGCGCTATTGCTTAATGAGCGTTACACTGCCCCAAGGGCTTAACCCCACACAGCTTGATGAATTTGTGCGCCTTGGCGTTTATGACTATAGCGACTTGGCAACACAGACCGCGCCTATTCCAGTCACCGCAAATACCATCACTTACTTAACTAACGACGCTTTAGGCTTTTTAACAAACACGGCCTACGGGTTGTCTGACGTGCCTGTGTTATGGGATAATAATGAGTTTACATGGCAACATTTAAACATGGGAGATGTCGTGGATATTCGCACAGACTTGCGCGTCACGACAACACAGCCTAATCAGAGGGTAGAGGTTGATTTAATGCTAGGGCTTGGTGATGTTAATGAATATGCCATCGCCTTTGCTGAAACTACTTTTAAATCGGTTGGCACGTATATTATGAATAATTATAGCAGTATTTACATGGGGAATAGCCTTACAAAAGAAAATCCAGCTAAGTTTTTTGTGCGCTCTGATGAAGATGCAAGCGTGGTTGTCAACGGCTGGTATTGCAAAGTTCTTAAAAAAGGTATGTAATATTCTCATTTATTGTTATAATGGGGTAACTTAAAATTAAAGGTTTATTATGGCAGACAAAAGAATTTCAGAACTAACCCCAGAGTTAACAAGCGTTGCCGCTGGCGACCTTCTTATTGCAAATGATGTTAGCGCGGGCACTACCAACAAAATTCAAGCCTCTAACTTGGCAAGCT
>CALFWJ010000044.1 GCA_937928525.1 uncultured Alphaproteobacteria bacterium
AGCCAACAAAGCGGCTTTGATGAACTTGCAACCCGTGAAGATACTAACGGAGATGGTGTTATTGACGCTAACGATGCTGGCTTCAGCAACCTCCTTCTTTGGCTCGATGCCAACGGTAACGGCGTAAGTGATGAAGGTGAACTTGTATCTCTTGCTGAGTACGGTATTGAATCAATTAATACAGGTTCAACTGAAGTATCACAGCAATACGAGGATAGTTACATTGACCAAGTTGGTACAGTAACGCTAGAAGACGGCAGCACCTTAAACAGTGCGGCTGTATGGCACACTAACGATAGCGACGACATCATCCGCGGTGGCAATGCTGACGACACGCTTGTTCTAACTGACGCTGCTGACCGTGCAAGCGGTGGTGCAGGTACCGACACCCTTAACGTAAGAACTGCTGGTAATGTTGTACTTAACACTGATAATGTAAATAGTGTTGAAGTCATTAACCTTAATAACGGCGAACAAAATAGCGTTAGTTTCTCAGCAAACGATCTATTAAACTTCAACGACCAAGGCAATATTACCATCAGAGGTGACCAAGGTGACTCTGTAACAATTACAGATGCAACCCTAACACTAAACGGCTCAACTGAAGTTGAAGGCAGAACGTACAATACTTACGTCACTCAAAGTGGTGCTGTTGTTATGATTGAGCTTGGTCTTATCTTAAATGACCAAATTGTAGAGCTTACACCTCAGATTGAAATGACTGGCAACAACCCTGCAACGCCTAACATTCAGCCTACTGGTGTTATTGACCTTACCGAGTCAGATGACAACTTTGTCAGCCTCTCAGCAGGCGATGTGCTTAACTTTAACGAGCAAAGCAGCATCACCATTATGGGTGACGAAGGCGACGCTGTGAACATCACAGACGCTGACCTTACGCAAACAGGCACAACTGACCTAGATGGCACCAGCTACGCCACCTTCAGCGCAGATAACGGCGCAGAAGTAATGATTGAGCTTGGCCTGACCCTAAACGGTGAAGTTGTTCAGTAAATAACCGCTTCTCTTAAAAGCCGCCTTATAGGTGGCTTTTTTTATGCGCTAAATATGTTATAAATAATGCGTTATAAAATTTAAAGAGGACACAACACCCCATGAACCCAAACGAGCTGCGCACATCATACCTTAAATACATGGAAAAATGTGGTTCTACTATTGTACCAAGCGCGAGCGTGCTGCCAGAAAATGACCCCTCTACATTATTTACAGGCAGCGGCATGCAGCCAATGATTCCTTATTTATTGGGCGAACCCCATCCCGCAGGTGAGGACATTGTGAACGTACAAAAATGCGTGCGCACGGGCGACATTGAAGAAACAGGCGACACATCTCACCTCACCTTCTTTGAAATGACGGGCCGTTGGGCGTTTAAAGCAGATCCTGCCACATTTAAACAAACACAAATTGAGCGTATTTGGGATTGGCAAGTCAATACCCTAGGGCTAGACCCCGCTAACCTTTATATTAGCGTGTATCAAGGCAACAAAGAGCTCAACATTAGCCAAGATGACGAAGCCATTGCCGTTTGGACCAAGCTGTTTAACAGCGTCGGCATTGACCCCAAACTAGAAACCGAGCCGTGGACCTATGGCTGTAGCCGTGGTGGCCGTATTTTTTGTTATGACGAAAAAGAAAACTGGTGGAGCCGTTCAGGTACACCCAATAATATGCCCGTTGGCGAACCAGGCGGACCAGACAGTGAAATGTTCTTCGACTTTCAACCTGATGGCGACGCCAAAGACCATCCAGCCACAGAAACAGAGCGCTTCCTAGAAATCGGTAACAACGTCTTTATGGCCTACAAACGTGAAGCAACAGGCTTCAATCCCCTACCCCGCCCCAATATTGACTACGGTGGTGGACTAGAGCGTTTAGCAGCTGCGATTAACAAAAATCCAGACGTTTATTTAACGGCTTTCTTCACCAACCCCATGGCTAAATTAATCGAACTCAGTGGCAAAGTTTACGCCGACGAAACTCGGAACTTCCGTATTGTGCTCGACCATATCCGCGCTGCAACCTTCCTTATTGCTGACGGCGCTGTGCCCAGCAATGTGGAAGCTGGTTACATCACACGCCGCCTAATGCGCCGTGCCATGCGCGTGGGTAAAAAGCTAGGTATAACAGAGGCCTTCACTCATGAATTGGGGGCGATTTATATTGCCGAAGCCGATGCCTACCCTGCCCTTGGCAACAATAAAAATTTTATTTTAGAAGCCCTTAAAAACGAAGAAGAAGCCTTCACCAAAACACTACAAAATGGTGAACGCGAGCTGGCCAAACACCTTGAGAAAAATAATGGACTTACAGGTGCCGACGCCTTCTTCTTCTTCGAAACTTTTGGTTTCCCGAAAGAACTTACTGAGGAATTTTTGGCCGAGCGTGACTTAAGCCTTACCTCGCCTGAAGGTTTTGAGGCTGCAATTAAAGCCCACGCCGATAAAAGCCGCACCGCAGCGGCAGGTACCTTTAAAGGCGGCTTAGCTGACCATAGCGACAAAACAACAGCACTACACTCAGTGGTGCATCTTATGCTGGCTGGCCTACAAGAAGTTCTAGGCGACCACGTGCACCAAAAAGGTAGTAATATCACCGCCGACCGTGCGCGCTTCGATTTCTCTCACGGTGAAAAAATGACTGATGATGAGAAAAAAGCGGTGGAAGACTATGTTAACGCAGGTATTCAAGCGGGCGCTACCGT
>CALFWJ010000045.1 GCA_937928525.1 uncultured Alphaproteobacteria bacterium
CCCGCTGCTTTTTTAAGCAACTTGCCTTGGTGGGTACAAAATGGCGTATTCGGGTTATTGGCTACCTTTATTGCATTTATACCCTTTCTGTACGATAGTGCCGTACCTGAAGTTGCCGGCGACATAAGATGGACTGCCAGCCATTTAACTGCATTTATGGGGTTTATTTTTCTCAGCTTTGGCGCTCTTATAGTTCAATACCGTCCATATATGTCGTTGCCACCTGTGGCAGTGGCTGTTTTGGGGCTTGGCCTGTGCATTATAGTATCAACCATTGATACCGTTAACCCCATACGCAGTTGGCACTCTGTGCAACATTGGCTGAGCTATATTGCCCTCTTTTTCTTGTTCTTTTGGGCAAGAAAACCTCGTTTTCAACACATCGTACTATGGCTCTTAAGTATTGGCCTTTTGTTAAATGTCACGCTTGGCATTATTCAATACCACGACCTCACCGATGCTAAACTAAACGCTATATTTCCACCTTGGCCACAAACACTTAGCATCATTAATATCGTTAAAGACACGTTTCTACAATCTGCCATTCCTGGCGCTACTTTTGCCAACAAAAATTTAGCCGCAAGTTATACGGTTATGCTATGGCCTCTTGTTGCTTATTTGGCTTTTATTAGCCCGCGCCGTGCCCAAAAAATAATTTGCGGTATTATTTTAAGCCTTGCTTTTGTTTTTCTATTTTATTCCCGCTCTCGCGCCAGCTGGATTGCAGGCATAGGCGCCTTTACTTTAGGCTGTATCTATCTTGTGCTTTCACCGGTGTGGCGGCCTTATCTTAAATCTTGCGCCAAACAGCCTTTAGCCTGGATTATTCTGGCTTTTATTTTATGCACCACAGCACACTTTGGTAACTTACCCTCACCTTTAAACACCCATGGTATTAACCGTAACGCCGCCGAACAGCTTAGTACCCTTACGCGCTTTGATAATACCGAGTTTGGCCCCCGCCTCGCCTATAATCTTAACGGCCTTAAAATTATTCAAGACTACCCCCTAAACGGTACGGGCATTGGTACGTTTCATACAATTTATCCTAACTATCATAACGCATATTACGCCACGCCACGTCATGGCTATAATGTTATGGCGCGCCCACAGCGGGCCCATAACGATGTTATGCAAATGTTCATAGAAGTTGGGCTTATTGGCGGTACTTTATTTACCAGCCTCTGGGTTTTTGCGGCCTATATGACATGGCAACTTGGTCGTAACCCTATAACAACTCATCACCCTGCATTGCCTTTGTTTTTATTTACAGGCATTTCAGGTATGAGCCTTAATGCTCTGGCCGACTTTCCTCTACAAATGCCTACAGCGCCTATACTGTTATTTGCACTGCTTGGTATATTAACCAGCCTTTATGTACGTGTTTATCCGCCGCAATGGAAATTCAATCTACCCATTTCAACACGCCATACTCATAAGTTCTGGTTAAGTGTTACCCTTTTGTTATGCATTCTTTTTTACAATACTGCACAAGATAATAATGCCTACCGCAACGGCGCTAAACATCTTAAATTTGCCATGCAGCGCATGCACGTGGGCGTTATTGACACCACAACCATTAAACACCTCAACGATAGCTATGCGCATTATTCATACAACCCGCGGCTACTCGAGTTTCGTGCCATTGCATTCCAAAATTTTCAAGGCACACCCCCCATACCACGCCAGCAAAAAGTAGCCACCACAAACGAAGCTTTAAAACACGACCCCTTTGCGGCCAACCACCGCATTAACTTAGCCAACATGCATATTAAGCAAGCTTTGTTCGCGCGTAAACTGGGCGATAACAAAGCTTTTAAAACCCATTTAAATAAATCTAAGGCTGAATATTCTATTTTATTAAATGTTGCCCCCTTCTCTCACTTTACCCACGGCATAGAAGGCACTATTGCATTTTTAGAAAACAACAAACCCGCCGCAATTACAGCATTTAAACGGGCGCTACAAATCCAACCACTCTATACCCCTGCCCGCCAAGGTCTTAGCCAGTTAGGCGTTACACCTTAATGACCTAGAAGCCCTAATGCATTGACATAGCTATCAAAAGCTCTTAACCTTGATGTAGTTGGGGACAAACAAACAGGACAAGAGGGGATAATCATGTCTAAAACCATTACTCGCGCAGACTTAGCCGACGCTGTTTACCACGAAGTAGGGCTATCGCGCCGCGCCGCTGGTGACTTGGTCGACAGTGTTCTGGCCGAAATCACATCCGCCCTCACCCGCGAAGGTGAAGTTAAAATTTCCGCTTTTGGTAACTTTACAGTGCGCCAAAAAGCTGCTCGTATGGGTCGCAATCCAAAAACAGGTGAGGCTGCCCCCATTACACCCCGCAAAGTTCTTGTCTTTCGCCCGTCACACATTTTAAAAGATACGCTAAACGGCGCCTAATTTCATATGGACCTTTTCAGTAAAAAACCAGACTCAACCGCCCGTACCAGCAAATCTGGTGCAACGTATCGCACCATTAGCCAAGTCGCAAAAGAGCTAGATGTAGCCACACACGTCTTGCGTTTCTGGGAAAGTAAATTTAAGCAAATTCAGCCTCTTACCCGTGCAGGTGGCCGTCGTTACTATACAGCAGACGATATTGCACTACTACGCCGTATCCAAAGCCTGTTGCACGATGAAGGTTACACCATTAAAGGCGCTCAAACCTTACTCACAAACGAGAAAAAGCAAGGTGCCAGTTCTAACCCGCACGCCATGCTCACCGAACTTAAAGCCATCCGCGCACTATTATCTGCCTAATGAAATATCTTCTCTTTGGCTTCACTTGCCTGCTCGCCCTCCCCGCTCAGGCGGATTTTTTAGGTAACTTCATCGATAAAATAACGGGTAGCCCAAGCGCAACAGAAGTTATAAGCACCACCGAAGCAATAAGCAGTACGCTACCAACCAAAGCAACTCCATCAGAAAAACTCACCCGCGCCGCCCACATCCGTATTCTCGACAAACGCACCAACCGCACCAGCGACCAAACACTGACCACCACAGCGCCATTTGGCTTCGATAGCATTTCTATTCAAGTGCTTAACTGCCGTCGCCACCACCATCAAGTCGGGCACCATGCGGCATGGTTTAATATTAAAGACATCACCGACACCACAGAAAAAACACCTAAAAATAGCACACCAAACCCACCCCGCTTTGAAGGCTGGATGATGTCCGCCTTCCCCGCCGTCGCCGCCCTCGAGCACCCCCGCTATGATGTGCGCATTATCGAGTGCAAGCGTTAATAAATCTATTTTTCTACACACCTCTTGAATTTTAAAGTATTTACCCTATATAAATTAGTAAGTAGATAACCTGTCTGCGATTTATCTACATTACCTTTCATTCAGGAGAATATTATGAAAAAACTACTTATTGCCGTGTCAATTTTTTTAGCGCTCACAACAAACACTTTCGCGCAAACTTTTTACAACGAAAATCCACCAAAATGGACTTGGGTAGAAAAAACACAAGTATGGTGTTTACAATGGGGCGGGGGCCAAGCCAGAATACTCTCTTGTCAGAGCGAATACTCAATGCCCACAGACACTATTCTAGAGTTCCGAAATCAAGTTAATCGCAAAAGTAATGAACCACTTTGGAATCCCAACACGCGTAAATGGGAAGAAATGCCCAAACGTGACTAAATTTAATAACCTAAGGCACCTTCTGGTGCCTTTCGTTTTGCGCAAAACGCCCGTTTTTGCTATATTTCCTTCATGTCAACCAACCACGGCCAAACCTATTTAAAATCTCGCCTAGATGCGCTGCCCACCAGCCCGGGCGTGTACCGCATGCTGGATGAGGCTGACAACTTGCTCTATGTTGGTAAGGCCAAAAACATTAAAAACCGCGTTACCCAATACACCAACGACGCGCGGTTAACGCGCCGTATTGCGCAAATGGTGTTTCATACCCGTGAGCTGATGGTGGTAGAAACCGCCACCGAGGCCGAAGCCCTCCTCCTCGAAATTCAACTCATCAAATCCCTCAAACCCAAATATAATATTATCTTCCGCGATGATAGTAGCTATTTAAAAATTGTCATCACCGATGAAGAAGCACCGCAAATCCGCTCTCATCGCGGTAAAGCCAAACCAAAAGGCCAAGCGTTT
>CALFWJ010000046.1 GCA_937928525.1 uncultured Alphaproteobacteria bacterium
AGCATGTTTTTAATTCTTACCTAAAATAACGCACACACACTTGAAAGCTGTGCCACAAAAACCTATATTTTAGTTAATTACCGACCCATCTGGAGAAAAACATGACTTTTTTAACTGAAAAGCCCCTCTTCACCGAGGGGCTTTTATCTGCATGATTTTCATCTAAATCTACGTTATAGTAACCTATGCGCCAAATCATCGTCACCCTTCTCTTCAGTATCTTAAGCCTCCAACCTCAAGCGCAAGGCCTTAGCTTCGTCCTCGACACCGAAGTTAACACAATCTTCCAAGATATCCTCACCGATCTAGATCCAAAAGAATCTCAAAACATCCGCCTCTATCTTGGCATAGCGCCAGATGTTAATGCGTTTGTCACCGCAAACCGAGACATGTTCATTTTCTCCGGTCTGATCCAAAGTGCCAACAGTATCGAGAATGTCCAAGGCGTGCTTGCCCACGAACTGGCCCACCTTAAAGCAGGCCACCTAGAGCAAGGCTCTTACGCCCGCGAAGTTGCGCAAAAACGCGCCCTTATTACCTCAATCCTTGGTCTTGGCGCCCTTGTTGCTGGTGCCCCAGATGCAGGTGGCGCCGTGCTTCTTGGCGGTCAAGGCGCAGCTATTTCAGGTGTGCTTAAACACACCCGTACCGCCGAAGCCGAAGCCGATAATATCGCCGCCGAAATGCTCACCAACAAAGGTTATAGCCTCAAAGGTATGGTCGATTTTTTCCGTAAACTTCACACGCAAAACTTTCTTCGCTTTGGGCCAATCCCACCTTATTTACTCACTCACCCTCTACCTTCGCAACGGGTCTCAGCTTTAAAACAAAAACTAGACGACACACCCGCCCCCAAAACACCAAACACACTTAACGTTGATTTTCCACGCCTCAAAGCCAAAGTTTACGCCTTTGCTCATACCCCCGCACAAATTTTACGTAGATATGGCCAAGGCAATTCATTTCCAGCCAATTACGCCAAAGCCATTGCTTACACCAAACAAGGCAACGCAAAGAACGCCCGTAACCTCCTTAAATCTTTACCGCAAGATGCCTACATCCAAGAACTACTCGGCGACGTAGAACTCAACGCTGGCAACTTAAAAGCCGCCAAAAAATATTTTACCCAAGCTCAAAACACACTTAAAGCACCGCTTATTAGTCACAAACTCTCCCAAACAGAAACCGCGCTCGGCAACCATAAAGCCGCCCTTATTCACACTCAAGCCACCTTCCCGACCTACGCGCATTTATCAGAAGCTTGGCAGCAACTTGGCGTTATCTACGGCCGCCTTGGCCAAAAAGTAGAAAGCCACGCAGCTCTCGCCGAAGCAGCTTTCCGCCGCCGCGACAAAGAAGCCGTTAACCTGCACATCGCTATAGCTGAAAAAAATATCACCAACAAAACTTCAGGTGCCCTAAAAGCCCAAATTGAATCCCTCAAAAATTCACGTAACGACCTAAAATAAATTACCACGAACATTCTTCAAACTCCTTGACAGAGTATACGTTAGTTTGGTAAATAAAAGCACTACACATATATAATACCGTTTTAACTTTATTTGGAATATTCCAAATTCACGATACATCTTGCCGAAAGGAGACTTTTATCATGGCAAATCAATCTTTCATCAACGCACAGCGTCAGGCCTTCGACGATTGCATGACAACCTGCGAAGTCGACATGAAACCCCGCGCCCACAAAACAGCGCTTACTTTCTCTATTGTTATCTTAGTATGTTTTGCACTCTGGTTCTTCTCAAACGAAATTGCCTTTGGCTTTAACTTTGTTTTAGATGGCATAATCAATTTATTCTTTGCCATTATTTCTGGCGTCTGGTCATTTATTATTGCGCTTAACTTAGGTGCATTCTTTACTGGCTTACTTAATGTTCTTCTTTGGCCATTTGGTTTTGCCATAAGTCTAAATGAAGCTATAAGTCAACTTGTACCAAGTCTTTTCACAATTGATTATGGTGATAATTGGTTATTCAATTATCTCGCATTTAGCATAAGCGCTACCGTTGCCATTGCTTGGGCAGGTTTTTATCTTGTCACTGCATTATGGATATTTATATTAATTATTTCTTTTATAAAAAAAGATATCCCTGATGATGGCTATCTAACAGCTGTTAAATTTTGCTTCACATGGCTACCTCTTGCTGTTTTTGCAATTTTAATTTTAACCGCGCCAACATATTGGTTAACCAGTGATTTAACGATCGCTATTTTTGGCGACGGCTTTAATAGCCCATTTTGGTCAATTATCACAACGGCAGCATTATTTGCTCTACCTTGGTTTATCTTAGAATGCGTTATTAATGGTAATCTAGAACAAACACAACATGAAGCGCGTAGATTATTTGCCGACCCTGACAACAAATTAAAAGAGTATGCTGTTTTAGATTATCTTACAGCAGATATTTATAATGAGTTTAGAGACTGGCGTTCAACTATCTACCGTAGTATCGACTCTTTCGCAGAAGAGTCTTGGTGGCGTTACCGCCGAGGTGGTTTACTGTTTTTAGCAATGATTGCCTTCCTTGGTTTTATGTTTGTTGTGCAAGCTTATGCTTTCATCGACGGCTACGAACTCTGGATTGCACTTATCGCAACAATAGTATTTTGCATTTTCGCAGTTCCAAAATTTGCAGGTTTCATTACATGTTACCCAGAAATTCGCAAACAATTTGCTATAACTGACAAAGACATTAGTAAATACAACGCAGATTTAAAACCTCTGTTAGAAAAAGCTGAATTGGCTCAACAAGCAGACATAGCACGCGCTCAAGCTGAAGAGCAAACAGCTGTTTCTATATTAACACAGCGTGCTGATGCAGTTAAACTCATGGTTTCTGAAGTTCAAAAACTTATGGATGTAAATAGCCCTGCGGCTAAACAAGCAAATGATCTTGTCCCACTTTTTAATTTGGAAGAAGTCTTAGAAGAGACTTTATCAACACTAGAAGAAGAACAAGCAAAACTTGCTTAATCAAATAACGAAAGGCGCCCCTCACCGGGCGCCTTTTTTATGCAAAATAAGTTGGCATTTAAGCAGCC
>CALFWJ010000047.1 GCA_937928525.1 uncultured Alphaproteobacteria bacterium
TCATCACAGCTAGTTGGGTGTTCGGGTAATTTAAATGATAACAGTGCTCAAAACGTGTTTTTGAACTTTAATTTTTAAAGCTCAGCCGCAATATCAGCGGCTATTTTTGGGGTTAAGCAAAAGCCGATTTTATAGTGACCAGTGGCGAGGATAATTTTATCGCTCAAATGCCGTATAGGCTGCGCACGGTCAGACGATTTTGGCCGTGGGGCGCGCCAAATTTTGGTAACTTTGGCCTGTTTAAGGCAGGGCAACATGGTTTGCGCGGCAGTCAGAATACTCTCTACAATGTGTTGGTTGGGCAGCCAGTCGGCGCTGGTTTCTGGTCGCATTGTGTCGCTGCCAATAAGCACACGGCCGTCGGCGTGGGGAATGGCGTAAATTTCACCCATGCGTACCATATGGTTAAAGGTTTGTGCAGGTAGTTTAAGCTCTAATCCATGGCCAACCATGGGGGTGGTTGCAGTTTTTTCGGTGGCATGAGTCGCTAAGGCTTCATCGCTCCAAATACCTGCGGTTACGACGATTTGATCAAAATCAGCTTCAATATCTGCAACGCTAATAGGTGTATTTTCATGCAGTGTAACACCCTGGTTAAGGCAGGCTTGTTTGAGGGCAGTAAGAGTAGCTGAAACATCTACATAGGCGGTATCGTGGCATAAAAACGCGCCGTACTCTGGTACGTTTACATGCGGGAATTTTATTTTGGCCTCTGTTTGTGTGAGCAGTTTGCCTTGCGCGGGATTAAGGGTTAAATCGTGGGCAGCGCTTTCGCGTTTGCCGATGGTGCTCAAGAGTTGCAAGCGGCCAGCGCGCTGATAGCCAATATGTTGCCCTGTTTGTGCCAATAAATCGTCAGAAAATTGCGGATAAAGCGCCAAGCTCGCGCGCTGAAATTGTGCAATAGGGTGCTGGCGTGTGGGCGTGTAGGGCACTAAACCCCCGAGTGAGTAACCGCTACAGCCACTGCCGCATGTATTGCGTTCGTACAGAGTTACTTTGTGGCCAGCTTTAGCGCAGCGCCAAGCGGTGGCTAGTCCCACCATGCCGCCTCCAATAATGGCTACGTTTTTGTTTGTCATAAAGGCGTTATACAGGGTATAGAAGAGACATGCACCCAAAATATACTTTGAAAGATTTTGATTTTACGCTGCCATCGACGCAAATTGCGACGCATCCTGCCAGCCCGCGTGATGCTGCACGGTTGTTAGTCCCTCAAAACGGGGACTATACGCACAAAATTTACCAAAATTTACCAGAACTTTTAAATGCAGGTGATTTGATTATTATCAATACCAGTAAGGTTATTCCGGCACGTTTATTTGCAACGCGCCCACGATTGGAGGGCGGTGGCGACATCGATTTTGAAATTTTACTTCATCAACCGCAAGGCGATGCCCGTACCTGGAGCGCATTTGTTAAAAACAGTAAACGCCTAAAAATAGGCTACATCGTTAATTTAGCAGGAGGTGTTACCGCAGAAGTAACAGCTAAGCCTGAAGGCCAAGTGGTGCTCAAATTTAACTTGGGCGTAGACGAGGTATTTCCATTTTTAGAGGAGCATGGCGAAATGCCACTGCCGCCCTACATCGCACGACCAGACGGCGCTGAAACCGCAGATAAAAATGAATATCAAACTGTTTACGCCGATAAAGAAGGCTCGGTGGCAGCGCCAACCGCAGGTTTACACTTTACGCCAGAGTTGATGCAACGTCTGCGTGATAAAAATATAAACTTCGCGGAGGTCACGCTGCACGTGGGGGCAGGGACGTTTCAACCTGTGCAAACCGAAGATTTAACCGAGCATAAAATGCACGCAGAGTGGGGCGAAATCACCGCCGAAGTTGCGGCGCAAATTAACGCCACCAAAGCTGCTGGCGGCCGTATTATTGCGGTGGGCACAACATCTACTCGCCTGCTGGAAACCGCTGCGGCAGCATCAGCTGACGGTAAAATAGCGCCATGGCAAGGCAGTACCGATATTTTCATGACACCCGGCTTCGAGTTTAAAGTAGTAGATAAACTGATAACTAATTTTCACCTCCCTAAAAGCACATTACTTATGTTGGTAGCAGCATTTGTGGGCTTTGACGCTATGCACGACCTCTATAAAACCGCCATCGCAGAGAATTATCGGTTTTATAGCTATGGCGATGGATGTTTACTTCAAAGAGCAAAGCATTTAAACTAAAGAATGTTTATTTTAATATGGCTTTTTGTTGTGATTGTAAGTTGCATGACTTATTTATACTTTGGTCAGCATTTATCTTTGTTAGAGAATCCAAACGAGTTGGGAGATTTTTTGTCTGGAATCGCAGCAGTAGTGTCGTTACCAAGTATTCTATTGGTGTTGCTAGATAATAAAAGCACACAGAAGCAACGGGCTAAACAAGAAGCAGAAGCTAACAGCTTACGTCAATTTCAAGCTTTTATGACAATTCACCAAGCGCTCTCTCAAGATTTCCAAAGCTATTTAAAGGGGATTGTTTATTATTTAGAATGTGCATTCCCTTCTCCTAAGCGTACTAAATTGCAAAAATTTCATGCACCAGACGATGTGGTAGCGTATCTACGAGCGGTACATTTTAGCAAAACGGCGCGCTATAAAACTTTAGAGGAAG
>CALFWJ010000048.1 GCA_937928525.1 uncultured Alphaproteobacteria bacterium
GTTCTTAACCAAGCGCCATATTCTAGCCAGCAATCCAACCGAAGGCATAAACAGCCCTAAACTAGGCCAAAGTTTACCTAAAGCTCTAAACAGTCAACAAATTAAAAAACTCTTTAAGTACACCCAAGGCGAAGATGCTGCCCAAAAACGATTTAACCTCATTCTGCAACTTCTCTACGGGGGAGGTTTGCGCGTCACGGAACACCTTACTCTTAAACTCTCTGATATTGATAGTGAGGAAGACACCATCCTTCGCATCACAGGTAAAGGTGATAAAACCCGCCTTGTCCCCATCGGCGACACCACCGCAGCCACGCTCAAGCATTATATCGCCGAAATTCGCCCACAATTCAGCACGCAAAAGTACGACATAACCAAATCAGATTGGTTATTCCCATCATCCTACAAAATGGGCCAACCCATGACGCGGCAACGTTTCTTTCAGCTTATTCGCGCAGCAGGACAGACAGCGAATATCCCTGAGCTTTCACCGCACGCCCTGCGCCACACCTTCGCTACGCATCTGGTGGAAGGCAGCGCCGACTTACGTGCCGTGCAGCTTATGCTAGGCCATGCTAACCTAGCCACCACGCAAATTTATACCAAAGTCGTGACCGATAGACTGCGTAGCGCAATTGAAAGCAATCACCCTCTTGCAAAATCATAAAAAATCCGCCATAAATACGCCATGACCCAAGACCGCCAATTTCTCGATTTTGAACGCCCTATAGCCGATATTCACGCTCGCATCACCGAGCTAGAAACCATGCATGCCGCAGGCGAAACCATCCCCGAAAAAGACATAGAAGCCGAAATTGAGCGTCTAAAAGTAAAAGAAGCCCGGGTGTCGCGGCTGCTATTCCGTAGCCTCACACCGCATCAAACCGTTCAAATTGCTCGTCACCCCGACCGCCCGCATGCCTGTGACTACATCAAAAACCTCATCACAGACTTTATCCCTCTAGCAGGTGACCGCCTGTTTGGCGAAGATGAAGCTGTTATTGCAGGTATCGGTAAACTTAAAGCCACAGGCCAAGCCATCGCTATTTTAGGTATCGATAAAGGCAAAACCACCAGCCAACGTATGGCGCGCAACTTTGGCATGCCAAAGCCAGAAGGCTACCGCAAGGGCCAGCGCATTATGGCCATGGCTGAAAAATTCCAACTGCCGCTTATTTGTTTTGTTGATACGCCGGGTGCTTATCCAGGTGTAGAAGCCGAAGCCCGAGGCCAAGGCGAAGCCATCGCCATGTGCATCGAAAAACTTTTGTGCCTCAACACTCCCGTCGTCAGTATTATAACGGGAGAGGGCGGCAGTGGCGGCGCCTTAGCCTTTAGCGTAGCCGATAAAGTGATGATGCTGGAGAATAGTATCTATTCGGTTATCTCTCCCGAAGGTTGCGCATCTATTTTATGGAAAGAAGCTACTAAAGACACCATTGCCAAAGCCTCAGATGCGCTCAAACTCACCGCCAAAGACCTTGATAAGCTTGGCATTGTCGATAATGTGATTAAAGAACCCGTCGGAGGCGCTCACCGCGACCAAACCCTGACACTAGAGCGGGTAGAAACAGCAATTCAAGCCGCGATTGCTGAAATTTTACCCATTAAAGACCGCCTAAATCACCGCCGCGATAAATTTTTGGCGATGGGTGCTTGACTGCGGGCTAAGCCTCGGTTATAAAACGCGGACTAGCGCATAATTTATGCAAAAGTAGTGACAATGCGGGGATGTAGCTCAGTTGGTTAGAGTGCTGGCCTGTCACGCCGGAGGTCGCGGGTTCGAGTCCCGTCATTCCCGCCATTATTTACGTTCTTCCTTGATTTTTATACCCACACGATGTATTCAATACATATCTATTCATATGGAGAAACATCATGAACCAACTTGCAACCATTCAAACCTATAAAAACCAAGCGCCTTGTCACCTTATTATGGCATTTAGAGAAGACTATAGCTTTCTTTCAAATCACTATGAATGTCGTATCACACTCGAAGAAGAGGGGCGTACTTGGACATACAAATCAACTGAAAACGCCTATATGGCATGGAAAGTCGTAGATTCTAATTTACGTGCTAAATTACAAACAGTATCACCTCGTGTTGCTAAAGATATATCGAAATCAGACGCATTTCAAAATATGCACCGCGCTGATTACACCGACGTAAACCGTGTTATAGCGATGCTCAAGTTTAATCGCCAAAAATACAGTGCTACAAACCCAGAGCTTCGACAAAAATTATTCAATACAGGTCACGCCACATTAATAGAAGGCACAACTTGGAATGATAAATTTTTTGGGCTCTGCCTTAAAACAGGCACAGGTCATAATTACCTTGGCCGCATTCTTATGACTATCCGCGATGAGCTTCGCGTTGAAGAAGGCCTTTCACCGCTACACGGCGATTTACTCACAAATTAAAAAGATGCGCTCCATATTAGGGCGCATTTTTGTGTTTAATCTTCTATGTAAGGTACAGCCTTCGTAAACAAAGCCTTAAAATTATCTGTTGTTTGCCCCGCAAAAGCATCTAAAGAAATTTCCCGTAAATCAGCCACAAACTGCGCCGTCACGGCTGTGTAGCTTGGCTTACATATTTTGCTGCGGTATGGCGTGGGCGCCAAATAAGGCGCGTCTGTTTCTACCAAAATTTTATCGCTGGGCACCCGTTTAAACACAGCCTGTAAATCAGTACTTTTCTTAAACGTCACAATACCAGAAGCCGAAAAATACACACCATGCTCTAAGCCCCAATCCGCCAACCAATCATCGCTACTAAAGCAATGAAACAGCAATTTAGCATCAGGATACGCCTTTAAATGCTTTTCTAAAATAGCGGCGGTGTCACGCTCGGCTGAACGGGTATGAATCACCACAGGTAGGTCAAGTTCAACCGCTGCCTCTAAATGCACCTCAAAACTCTTTTGTTGGGTTATTTTGGGAGCATAGTCATAATAATAGTCTAAGCCGCTCTCGCCAAGGCCAATCACTTTATTGCGCACAGCTTGCGCTAGAATACGTTCCGTTGTTATCACATCTTCAGTCACATGGTTCGGGTGAACGCCATACGTACAAAATACTTCAGGATAAGTCATCGCCGCAGCATGAAGTTCATCAAATTCTGCATCGTTACAGCAAATGGTGTTCATGTACTGCACGCCAGCCGCGCGGGCATCTGCAATTAAGTCGGGCACACTTAGGCCAGCTTCTTTAAATTTAGAATGTGTTAAATGGCAATGAGAATCAATAATCATAGTTGGCGCAACGCATCTTCCAGCACCCAAGGCGCACTTAAATTATAGATATCTAAATTTTTTAACCCTTCGGTTAAATGCGCGTATTGAGGTGATTTATCAGGCATTGTTGCTAGCATTTGCTGCAAAACAACCAACGCTGTTGGCACTTGTTTTTTCTTCTGAAATTGCTCAACAAGTTTAATCGGTTCATGAGGCGCCGATGTAAAAGCCGTTAAGGCATCACGCACCTCGTACGTTTTATTTTCAAGCTCAGAAAGTGCCACCCCGGGGCATCCCCCGCAATGCGCTACTAATTTTGGTAACATAACGCTATCAGTGGGCGGCAGCTGTATTTCAAGCACAGCTTTACACTCTGACTCGGTTAATGGCTGCAACCGCATGAGACGGCACCGAGAAATAATAGTTGGTAATAACCGCGACAACCCATGACACACCAAAAAGAAGTGCGTGTTCGCTGCAGGTTCTTCCAGTGTTTTTAACAGTGCATTGGCCGCTTCAGGCGTTAAATCTTCCGCGGCATCAATAATAATCGTCCGGGGGGTGTCGCTGGTTAAGCTGGTATCGCCTAATAGCCCACGTATTTGCTCAATCGAAATACTTTTTTTGCCTTTTTCAGGCGCTAGAATATGGTAATCAGCATTGCTGCCCTCCATAATTTGCGCATAGGCCGTACTTAAAAAGTTAGGTGATAAAGTATCTGTCAAGCCGTCTTCAACGCCACAAATCAGCGTTTTTGCTACTTGTTCGGCTAGCGTGCGCTTACCAATGCCTTTAGCGCCGTGCAACAGCACAGCATGCGGGAATTTTCCCGCGCCATAAAGCGTCGCCATATTTTTAAGCGTTGCCGTGTGGCCAATAAGGGCAGGGGGGCGTGCCATTTACGCTAAGCTCGCCACATAAGCATTCAGCGCGGCTACAATACGGCCAGAAACCTCATTAGGCGTGCCATCGGCATCAATTATTTTGCATCGCGACGGCCGCTCAGCCGCTAAATCAAGAAAGCCCTGTCGAATTTTTTTATGAAAAGCCGCGCCCTCATTCTCAAAGCGGGTTTCGGTTAAACCTTCTTCAGCCTGCACGCCTTTACGCGCCAGCGCGGTCTCGTAGGGCATATCTAAAATGAAGGTCACATCAGGCCAAACTTTACCCACAGCAAGGTCTGTGATGGTGTTCACGGTTTTAAGTTCTAAACCGCGGGCAGCAGACTGAAACACACGGGTAGAATCGGCAAAGCGATCCGTCACCACCCACTGGTTACTTGCTAGGGCAGGAGCAATTTTGGTCCGAATATGTTCATGGCGGTCAGCGCTGAATAATAAAAGCTCACTTAACGCATCTAGTTTCTCGCCATCACCTTCCAATAATAACTTTCTTATTGCTTTACCTACTTCAGTGCCACCAGGTTCACGGGTCTGAATAAAATCAATTTTTTCGCTTTTTAAATGCGCACAAAAGTTCGCAATCTGAGTTGTTTTACCTGCACCATCCACACCTTCAAACGAGATAAATAAAGGTTTCATATTACAGTCCTAACTTTTTGCCAGCATGACGCAGGTAGCGGTTAAACCAACTGTCTTTGGCTATATCTTCGGTAGTCACTAGGCCAATCTCAAACACTTGATGCGGGGTCGTTAACGTTAGTTTACCCACTTCAGTACCTGCAGCA
>CALFWJ010000049.1 GCA_937928525.1 uncultured Alphaproteobacteria bacterium
CGGTAAAATCATCGTCTTCCTCTCCCGCGGCGTGAACATTGTTGATTGGTCATTTGTTGCCATCGCCACCGTCTTTTTCAGCGTTGCTATCTGGCGCTGTGCGCCCAACGCCAGCCTCCCCTTTGTTGGCGTCCTCGCCCGCGCCTACATCGTCTGGTTTTGGTTGTTTGTTGTTCTTGGCGCGGCCCTCATCTTCCAGCGCTAAAAAACAGGCTCGCAAGCGAGCTATCGCATGCGTCAGCCGAAAAACTTGCTCTGCGCGTTTTTCTATTGCTTCCTTGCTCAATTTTGTATGCGGGGGAGGTCTACCGTTGTGCGCCCTTCATAAGGCGGCAACGCTCCCCGCCCCCCCGTCAACCAAGACCGCCCCCTTCCGTCGCTAAACTCTAAGCCGCCTCAGAAGAGGCGGTACCCTTACCCCGCGCCGCAATCTCATACAAGTCAGACAAATTATCGTTCGCCTCCCGCACCTCAGGCATATTACCCGGTGATAATCATTGCGCTATTCCTTTATTCAAATTTTCATACCGCCCAGATATATCAAAATCCGGCCGCAACCAATAGCCACAAAATACGATGAAAGCCCATTTTTTTACGCGATTATATTCAACCCTTATCTATGTCTAACAAAAAATTGCCTCCAGACCAAAAAACCGTTATTCTCTCTCCATAAATAACTATATATAAAAAAGATTTATCTCCCATGCCCATCGACATCCTCATGCCCCAACTCTCACCAACCATGACGGAAGGCCGCCTCGCCAAATGGAACGTCAAAGTGGGCGACAAAATTAGCGCAGGCGACATCATCGCAGAAGTTGAAACCGACAAAGCCACGATGGAAGTTGAAACCGCAGACGACGGCATCCTCCACGCTATTTTACAAGATGCAGGCACCGACATCAGCGTTGGCGCGCCCATCGGTATTCTCGCCGTCGGCGGCGAAAAAGTAGCCAAAGACTACAAACCCACCTCTCAAGCTACCGCCCCCGAAAAAGCAGAAGAAGCACCAACCACAACAGCAACGCCAGCCCCCGCTACTCCCTCTACAACCGCGCCAATGCCAGCAGCCCCACAACCCACTTTAGCGCCAAAACCCGCCGCACCTATTGCCACTGTGGCCCCAACAACACCTTCAGGCCACGTTAAAGCCAGCCCCCTAGCCCGCAAAACCGCCGCGCAAAAAGGCGCTGTCCTTAACGCCATTCAAGGTACAGGCCCTAACGGCCGCATCACAAAATCAGACGTCGAAAATGCCCCAACCGGCGGCGCCCTTGGCCACCGCACGCCCACCCGTTACGGCGACGAAGCCATCAAAAACGCCCCCATGCGCAAAGCCATCGCCAGCCGCCTCACCGCTGCCAAGCAACACGTGCCACACTTTTACCTCGTAGCAGACGTCCAAATGGACGCTCTCATGGAAACCCGCAAACAACTCAATGCCCACGGCAACGGCAGCTACAAAATCACCGTCAACGACTTCATCGTTAAAGCCTGTGCCAATGCCCTGCGCGCCAACCCAGCCGCCAACGCAGCATGGAGCGACGACGCCACAATCAACTTCGGCAACGTCGATATTTCCATCGCCGTCGCCATCGAAGGCGGGCTCATCACCCCCATTCTCACCAGCGCCGACCAAAAAGGCCTTGTGCAAATTTCTGGCGAAGTTAAAGGCCTCGCAGCCGCCGCCAAAGCAGGCGCATTAAAACCCGAACAATACGAAGGCGGAAGCTTCAGCATCTCAAACCTCGGTATGTATGGCGTTAAACAGTTCTCAGCCATCGTTAACCCACCTCAAGGCGCCATTTTGGCCGTCGGCGGTGCGCAAAAACGCCCCGTAGTCAATGCCAATGGCCAATTAGAAGTCGCCAGCGTTATGACCATCACTCTCAGCGTCGACCACCGTGTCATCGACGGTGCATTAGGCGCAGAACTCCTTGCCAGTATCAAAGAAGGGCTAGAAGCCCCCGCAACCCTCCTTATTTAATTCAAAAAGAAATCTTAACATCATGACCGCCCCCAAAGTCGCCATCATCATCCCCGCCCGCTACGCCTCCACCCGCTACCCCGCCAAACCCCTCGTGGAAGTTGCCGGCAAAACCATGATTGAACGCGTTTGGCGCGTCGCTAAAACCGTCAAAAACGCCGACGCCGTGTTTGTGAGTACCGACGATGACCGCATCGCAACCCACGCCAAATCCTTCGGCGCCGAAGTCATCATGACCAGCTCAGAATGTCAAAACGGCACCCACCGCGTCGCCGAAGCCCTCACAAAACTGGCCGAACAAGGTGAAAACTACACCATCGCCGTAAACCTACAAGGCGATGCCCCGCTCACCCCACCATGGTTTGTCGAAGACCTCATTGCAGCTATGCTCGATGACCCCACCTGCCAAATGACCACCCCGGGCCTTAAACTCACCCCCGACATGTACAAACACTTCAGAACCGACCGCAAAAACGACCGCGTCGGCGGCACCACCGTCGTGTTCGATGAAAACCATAACGCCCTATACTTCAGTAAAGAAGTCGTCCCCTACCTCCCGCCAGAAGCCGACAACTGGGATGATGTCCCCGCCTTCCACCACGTTGGCCTGTATGCCTACACCCAAGATTTGCTGGCTAAATACGTCACATGGGACGAGAAGAAACTAGAGGCCGTTGAAAAACTCGAACAACTCCGCGTCCTCGAGCACGGCGAAAAAATTAAAGTGGTCGAACTCGACGATAAAGGCCGCTCCTTCTGGGAAATCAACAACCCCGAAGATGTAGCCCGCGTCGAACAAATCATCGCAACAGAGGGCGAGCTGGTTTAAGTGCCCAAAACACCTGACACTACTACAGCCCAAATCTCTCAACATTTGGCCAAAGAGCAAGCCGAACTCCTCGATGTTGTCAACGCGCAAGATGAAATCATCGGCCAACATACTCGCGGTGGCTTCTATAAATCAGAACTACACGCTAACGGCGGTCTCCTTCGCTTTGCGCATATTTTTCTCAAAAATGATGCAGGCGAAATCCTCCTTCAACAACGCAGCGCCACAAAATCTAACCACCCCAACCTGCTCGACCTATCCGCCGCAGGCCACATCAGCGCAGGCGATAGCTATGCAACTTCTGCCATGCGCGAAATGCAAGAAGAAATCGGCATCACCGCCGAGATCACACCTATCTTTAAACGCCATGTCGGCACAGGCTTCGCGCAAGTTTTTACAGGCCACCACAATGGCCCCTTCACCCCAGACCCCGCCGAAGTTAAAGGCACCCACTGGCACACCCCAGAAGAGATTAATCAGCTCTTCACCATCGCCCCACATACTTTTTCCAGCGGCCTCAAAGAAAGCTGGCCACACTTCTACACCTATCTCAAAACAGGTTCTTTACCGCAGGATAACTACCCATGACCGAATACCTCGACATCATTAACGAAAACGACGAAGTCATCGGCAAAGATACCTTTGAAAACGTCCATGCCAACAAACAGCTCCACCGCTTCACTCGTATTCTCGTGCAAAATGCCCAAAATGATTTTGTTCTCCACCGCCGTCATTGGAACGGCAAAAAAGAAATCCGCCTCGACAGCGCAGGTGGGCATGTTCAAAGCGGAGAAACCTACAGCGAAGGCGCCCGCCGCGAACTTCGTGAAGAAATGGGTATTACGGGCATGCTCACCGAACTTGGTAAAATAGAATGCCACACCACAGACCCCAATCAAGGCAAATGGGAAGGAATGCTCGGCCGCCTCTTCACCACCGTCCATAATGGCCCCTACAGCCATGACGATGAAGTGATTGATTTTACAACCATGAAAGTAGAAGACGCTTTTACCATCGCAACCAAGGCCCCCGCACAAATGACGCCACAACTGGTTGACGCCCTCAAACTTTTCCAACACACTCATCCTACCCAAGAACCAAAAGCAGAAGACCCCACCACATGACAACATCTCCGCAAACCTTCGACGTTATTGTTATCGGCTCAGGTCCAGGCGGTTACGTGTCTGCTATCCGCGCTGCACAATTGGGCTTCAACGTAGCCATTGTTGAGCGGGAAAATTTAGGCGGTATCTGCCTCAATTGGGGCTGCATTCCCACCAAAGCATTGCTTAAAGCCTCCGAGGTCATGCACACCATTAAACACGCAGAAGAGTTTGGTATTAAAGTCGGCAAACCAACTCTCGATTTCAAAAAAATCATTCAGCGCTCGCGCAACGTCGCGGGCCAACTCTCTAGCGGCATTGGTTTCCTCATGAAAAAAAATAAAATCACCATCCTCAACGGCAGCGCAAAATTTGACACCGACACCACCCTTACCGTTACAGCCGCCAACAAATCCACTCAAAAAATTATCTTCACTTACGCCGTTGTGGCCACAGGCGCTCGCGCGAAAGAAATCCCAAACATCCTCGAGGCCTCAAAACACGTTATGACCTACCGCGAAGCCATGACCCCAAAAGAGCTACCAAAATCTCTCCTCGTTATCGGTAGCGGTGCCATCGGCGTTGAATTTGCCAGCTTCTACAACGAGCTAGGCGTTAATGTCACCATCGTCGAAGCGCAAGACCGCATCACCCCCGTCGAAGATGAAGACATCTCTAAAGAGCTGAAAAAACAACTCACCAAACAAGGCATAACCATCATCACAGATGCCAA
>CALFWJ010000050.1 GCA_937928525.1 uncultured Alphaproteobacteria bacterium
TAAACCAGGCGCTGAACTTACCGTTACAAAATCAGAGCACAGCTTTACCATCCTGCACACTCACGAGCGTAACTTCTTTTATACGCTCCGCCAAAAACTAGGCTGGGATAGTTAATTTTATGTCAAACAAAAGCCCCGCAATTGCGGGACTTTTTAATTTAAGTAAATTTAAATTTTAGGTAGTACTGAAGTTGGGTCAATCGCCCGTGCGTTACGGCGTACCTCAAAGTGAAGCTGCGGCGTGGTTACGTTGCCAGTAGCACCAGAGAGGGCAATGGTTTGGCCTTTCTTAACAGTATCACCCTTACTTACCTTTAGGCTATTGTTATGCGCGTAGGCAGTAACAAGGCCGTCGGTGTGGCGCACAAGCACTAAATTACCGTAGCTTTTAAGGCCGCTGTCAGCGTAAATCACTTCACCCTTCTCAGATGCCATAACCGGCGTATTTTCAGGGAGTTTAATGGCTACGCCAGTATGCGTAACGCCGTTTCCTTTTTGACCAAAGCTAGACAAGAGCGAACCTTTAGCTGGCCACACCATGCCTTTAGCACGGGCAGCAGCAGTGTTTACTTGCGTGCTTTTTTGCACAACTGCTGTCTGTCCAGAAGCGAGTGGCAACTTAATAGTAGAGCCTGCAACTAAATCTTGTGGCTTACTAAAGTCGTTTGCAGCCATGAGGTCAATCACTGATACATTATACTTAAGGCCAATACGGTAGAGGTTATCGCCTTTTTGTACTTTATGCGCAGCTAAAGTAATATCTGGGCTGTTAAAGCTTTTTTGTGCAAATTGAAGTGCTGACGTTGTGCCAGCAGCTGGCTCAAGTTTGCTCATTTTGTCTGATTTAGCCGTTGTTGTTGATGGCACGTTAATGCTCTGACCAATCGAGATATCGGTTGGATTAAGCCCCGCGTTTAAGCTTTGTAGTGCAGCTACCGTAGTTCCGTAGCGCTTAGACAAGTTGTACAGCGTGTCACCAGACTGAATTTTATGCGTTGCTGTACTGGTTGCAACAACAGCCTGAACCGTGGGTGCGGCAGGTGCGGTTGGTGCTGTTACGGTTGGGCCAGCAGCTGGCTCGATGCTAAATACAGTTGTTGTTGGCGTAGAGCCAGCAACCAGCGTTGTAATATCGGTTTTACTTGGCATGCTAATAACATCACCAGCGGTCAATTGCTGTGGTGAAGTTAAGTTATTTGTTGCCATAATTTTACCAACACTTGTGCCAAACTTACGCGATAAGCTGTATAGTGTGTCGCCTTTAGCTACTTTATATGTTTCAGCAGCTGTTGAAGCTGTTGTCGGCCCTGCGGCTGGTTCAATGCTAAACACGTCAGACACTTGTTGTGTGGTCGCAGCAATTTTAGGTGCCACAAATGTATCTGCTGAACCTTTAACGGGCATGTTAATCCATTTACCTACGTCTGCTGAGCTGATTGATGTGAAGTCATTTAGTCCTAAAATTCTGGCTGTGCTGACGTCAAAGTCTTTGGCTAAGCTATATAACGTGTCGCCTTTTTCTACTTCATACAGTGTAAATTCTTCTGTTAGGGGGATGCTCTCCATCACGTCACCAGCCTTAGCAGATTGGCTTGGACCAGCGGCAGGTTGGATACTGAAAATATCATCATTTGAAGTACTCGTCGTTGCGGCGGCAACCTGTAAGTTATTTACTGCAGCTTGAGCGCTTGCAACTGCTTGATTAGCACTTGAATAATTGCGATTATGTGTCATGCGGTAATTACCAAAGTCTTTTGGTTTAGCTTCTGTATCTACCGAACCAAAGGGGCCAGCAGCCGGCTCGATGTTTTGCAGCGTTGCCACACGGTAGTTGCTCGCACTTTCAGTTTCTACATCAGATACTTCTACGTTTGGCTGCACAATTGGGCTTAGGTTTTGTATTGGCGCCGTTTGAATATTACCTTCGTTCACAACGCGGTAATTATCGCCGAACAAACCACCAACAACAGGGGCTGGGCTTTGAGTACTACAGGCACCAATCGTCACCAACATGGTTGTTGTTAACAAAAGTTTTTTCATCGTTTTATCTTTCACTTTAGGGTTGTTCGTTATTTTAAATTTATAATTTTTAGTTAATCCAGAGTACCTTACCAAGCACAAACAACAGCACAAGTACTACTGTTGCCGCCATAGTAAGCGGGTAGAAGTTTGTTTCGATCCACGTTTTAAGGCGTGGTCCACCGCGCCACAGCAACCACGCAATCAAGAAGAAGCGTGCGCCGCGCGACACAATTGATGCCATAACAAACTGCATAAAGTCAGCTTGCATAACGCCCGACATAAGCGTGAACACTTTGTAAGGAATAGGTGAAAAGCCTGCAGCGCCAACAATAAAGATGTCGTACTCGGCGTACCATTGCTGCAAAACAGCAAATTTGTCAGTGAGGTGGTAAGCTTCAAGCACAGGTTGCCCCAGCGCATCGAAGAAGAAGTAGCCAAGAGCGTAGCCAAACATACCACCAAGCACACTACCAAGCGTGCAAACAAAGGCAAAGCGGAAGGCTTTGTCAAAGGCAACTAGCACCATTGGG
>CALFWJ010000051.1 GCA_937928525.1 uncultured Alphaproteobacteria bacterium
TAAGAGTCATAAAATATCCTTAAAGTTAGGGTAAACGGGAAGCTTGAGGGAAAGATGGTTCATTAACTGCGCTAAGTATACGCATATATGTGTAAAATAAACAACCTTTTACGTGCCTTTTGCCTAAATTTTTGTTAAAAATCTCTTATGACAAATTCCACACTTCGCGTTCGCTTCGCCCCAAGCCCTACAGGTTACATGCACGTTGGCCACCTGCGTGCAGCCCTACCCAACGCCCTCGTTGCGCAAAAAGAGAGCGGCACGTTCGTTCTCCGCTTCGAAGACACCGACATCGAGCGCCAAGTCGACGGCGCAGAAGAAAAAATGATCGCAGCTCTCAACTGGCTCGGCCTCCCGTCAAACGAAAATATTGCCGTCGGTGGCGACTATGGCCCCTATAACACCCTAGCCCGCGCCGAACGCGGTGACTACAAAAACGCCATCCAAACACTCCTCAGCTCAGGCCGAGCCTACGAATGCTTCGCCAGCACCGACGAACTCGACGTTATGCGCAAACTGCAACGCAACCGGAACGAACCCCCGCGCTACGACAATCGCCACCGTGATTTAACCGAGGCAGAAAAAGAAGCCTTTCGCAACGAGGGCCGCCAACCCGTCATCCGCTTTAAATTGAACGATGAAACAATTGTCTTCCGCGATCTTGTCCGCGGCGCGCAAAAATTTGAAGCCAAAAATCTTGGCGGCGATCCCGTTATTGTCCGCTCTAACGGCATTCCACTCTTTACGCTGGCAGGCGTCGTGGACGACATTAACATGAACATCACCCACGTTATTCGCGGCGAAGACCACGTGGTGAATACCGCGCAACAAGTGCAAATCTTCGCGGCTCTCGGCGCTGAGCTTCCCGTTTTTGCGCACCTCCCCATGATGCTAGATGCAGAAGGCCAAAAAATGAGCAAACGCCTTGGCTCACTCACCATCGACCAACTTAAAACCCGCGGCTTCCTTCCGCAAGCTATTTGCAGCTACATGGCAGGCCTGGGCTTCAGCGAAGCACCGCCAACAAACAGCATGAGCGACCTTGCCAACTGGTTTGACCTCAGTAAAATTGGCCGCGCGCCTGTTCGGTTCGACGAGCAACAATTGGTGCGCCTCAACGCAGGTCTTCTACACAAAACCAGCTTTGCCGATATTAAAGACCAACTACCAGACTTCCTCCCCGCAGAGGCCTTAACCCGCCAACGCCTAGAAGCCTTCTGGAACAGCGCCCGCGAAAACATCGAAACGCTCGCAGATTTAACAGACCTTTATAACATCGCGTTCGAAGCACCCGCCTCAACAGAAATGCCCAGCGAAGACGTCGACTTCATTAAAGAAGCCGCGAACCATCTCCCCGCCGAGCCCCTAACGCCGGACAGTTGGGGCACATGGACAAATACCCTCAAAGAAGCCACCGGCCGCAAAGGGAAGGGGCTGTTCATGCCGCTCCGTCTTGCTCTCACAGGCCAAGCCCACGGACCAGACATGGCCAACCTGCTTCCCGTCATCGGCCACGCTGCAACGCTAGAGCGCCTTAAAAAGTAGGCTACGATGCACCTCCACCTCACCAACACCCTCACCAAACAAAAAGAAGTCTTCACGCCAGAAGATATGGATAACGTCCGCATGTACAATTGCGGCGTCACACCGTATGATTACGCCCACATCGGCAACGCTCGCAACGCTGTCGCATTCGACGTTCTGTTTCGCATTCTGCGCCAAATTTATACGCCAGAAAACGTCACCTACGTCCGTAACTTCACCGACGTCGACGATAAAATTATCGCTCGCGCCGCCGAAGTAAACACTACAGAAAAAGAACTCTCACAAAAATTCATACAAGCCTATCAAGCGGATATGGCTGCGCTCGGCTGCCTCACCCCCACGCATGAACCTCTGGTAACAGAAGAAATTCCCGCAATTTGCACCATCGTTAACCAGCTTCTCGCCAACGGCTACGCCTACGTCACCGAAACAAGCGACGTTAACTACGATATCAGTAAAAAAGCCGACTACGGCAAACTCTCACGTAAAAAACTCGACGAACTGGTCGCAGGCGTTCGCATCGATGAAGACAATACCAAACGCAACCCAGGCGACTTTGCCCTCTGGAAAGCCGCCAAAAAAGGTGAACCCACATGGGACTTAACTCTATCCGACGGCACCATTCTTAAAGGCCGCCCCGGTTGGCACATCGAATGCTCTGCCATGTCTGCTAAATATTTAGGTAAAACCTTCGATATCCACACCGGCGGCGAAGACCTGCAATTCCCCCACCACGAAAACGAAATTGCCCAAAGCGAAGGAGCCCACGCCAAAGATTGCTGTGACAAAAAACACGTCAACTACTGGCTGCACAACGCCTTTATTACCGTGGGCGGTAAACGCATGGGCAAATCGTTGGGCAATTTCACTACGGTGCGCGATGCGCTAGAACACTACGACGGCCGAGCGATAAGATTATGGCTCCTGCAAACCCACTACCGCAAACCAGTCGATTTCAGCCAAGACGCCCTCAAAGCCAGCCAAAAACGCCTGCGTCGTCTCCACAACGCAATAGCTGATTTAGATGAAGGTATCAAACCTAACCCCGACGATTTCGTTAAAATCCTTAAACCCCTAGCCGACGACATGAACACCAGCAAAGCTATCGCCCAACTCGACATCCTCCGCGCGGCTGCCAGCAAAGGTGAGGCCACTGCTGCTGCAACGCTTAAACAAGGCATGATGCTCCTCGGTCTCCTCTAATGCTTACCATCACTCAAATCAGCGACGACATGAACCTCCTCACCGACTGGGAAGATAAATACAGCTACATCATTGACCTTGGCCGCGACCTCCCCTCCATGCCAGAAGCCGACAAAACCCATACCACCAAAGTACAAGGCTGTACCTCACAAGTCTGGCTCACCCACGCACAAGAAGGCGAGGGGCATACCTTCAAAACCGATTCCGACGCGCTCATCGTCAAAGGCCTGCTTGCCTTGCTTCTTGCGCTGTATAATGGTAAAACCAGCGCCGAGATAGCCGCAACCAGCGCCACAGAAACCTTAAAAACTCTTGGCCTGTCAGAGCATATCTCCCCCAATCGCCGCAATGGCTTTGCCGCGGTAGAAGGCAAAATTAAAGCTTATGCAGCGCAAAACTAAAGCAGTTAAAGAAAGCAAAAAAATGACCCAAAACACGCTCAATATTACTATGATTGGCACAGGCTACGTCGGCCTTGTTAGCGGTACTTGCTTTGCCGATATGGGCTTTAATGTTACCTGCGTCGACATCGACGCCGAAAAAATTCGTAAACTTCAAGAAGAAAACATCATTCCCATTCACGAACCCGGCCTCAAAGAACTTGTTGCCAAAAACGTCACAGCCAAACGCCTGCATTTCACTACCGATTTAGCTACCTGTGTCCCCAATAGTGATGCCGTATTTATCGCCGTCGGAACCCCGCAAGACGAAGATGGCAGCGCCGACATGCAATACGTCCTTGCCGCCGCCGAGCAAGTGGCCGCACACCTGCAAGGCTACACAGCTATCGTCAACAAATCCACCGTCCCCGTCGGCACGGCACAAGAAGTCCACAACGTCATCCAAACCGCCAACACCAGCGCAAAATTTGACGTCATTTCAAACCCAGAGTTTCTCCGCGAAGGCAATGCCATCCACGACTTCATGAACCCCGACCGCGTGGTTGTTGGCCTAAAATCAGACGCTGCCCGCGCCATAATGACCAAGCTCTACACCCCTCTCACAAACAAGGGCTTCCCGCTTATCATTACCGACCCCACAAGCTCAGAACTCATTAAATACGCTGCTAACGCCTTCCTCGCCATGAAAATCACTTTCGTAAATGAACTCGCCGCGCTGTGCGACGTCGTCGGTGCCGATATCCAACAAGTCGCAGGCGGCATCGGGAGCGACTCCCGCATCGGCGAAAAATTCCTCCAACCAGGCCCTGGTTACGGCGGTAGCTGCTTCCCGAAAGATACTAACGCCATCGCTAAAATTGGTCGCGATGCTCTTGTACCGCTCTCGCTCATTGAAAACACGATAGAAGCCAACAAGCGCATTAAAAAATCAATGGTAGAGCGCATCGAGCGGGCTGTCGGCAATGACTTAAAAGGCAAAACAATCGGTGTGTTGGGTCTTGCTTTTAAAGCCAACACCGATGATATGCGGGACGCACCAGCGCTCACCATTTTACCAGAGCTCGCCACAGCAGGCGCCATTGTCCAAGCCTATGATCCAGAAGC
>CALFWJ010000052.1 GCA_937928525.1 uncultured Alphaproteobacteria bacterium
AATGAGTTGGCGTTTGGCGCGGGTGATGGCGACGTAGGCCAATCTGCGCTCTTCTTCGACACCCTTAACGCCTTCTTCGTTCATGGCGCGTTGGTGGGGGAAGACCCCTTCTTCGAAGCCCGGGAGGAAGACTGTATCGAACTCTAATCCCTTTGCAGCGTGGATGGTCATGAGGCGGACAGCGTCTTCGTTTTTATCTTCGCCGTCCATAACCAGCGATACGTGCTCGAGGAAACTGGTTAAATCGGCGTAGTCTTGTAGGGCGCGGATAAGTTCTTTGAGGTTTTCGAGGCGCGTTTTGGCGTCGGCGTCTTTGCTGGTGCGTAGCATTTCGGCGTAACCACTTTCTTCAAGTACTTTTTCAACCAAACGGTCGGGGGTTAAATCTTCCGCGAGTTTGCGCCAGTGATGGAGCATGTCGGTGAAGAGACCTAGGCTACTAGCGGCTTTTTTGGGGAGAATTTGCGCGGCGATGGCGTTTTGCGTGGCCTCTGTGAGCGGGATATTATTATTGCGGGATTCTGTGACCAGAATTTGCAAGCTCGCATCGCCGATGCCGCGCTTAGGGACGTTAACAACGCGTTGGAAGGCTAAATCGTCTTGTGGATTTGCGATAAGGCGGACGTAGGCAATGGCGTCGCGGATTTCTTTGCGGTCGTAGAATTTAAGACCACCCACAATAACGTAAGGGAGCCCTGCTTTAATAAAGGCTTCTTCGAACGTACGGGTTTGGGCGGCCATGCGCACCAGTACGGCGTTGTCAGCGTAGAGATTGCCTTCGTTGGGAGCTTTTTGCGCGCGATCAGCTACTAGGCGGGCTTCGTCTAGGTCGCTCATGAGTGGGTGGACTTCGATTTGATTGCCGCCTGTGTCGGCGGTCCAGAGCTCTTTGCCGTGGCGGGTTTTATTATGACTAATGACACCACTGGCGGCAGCGAGAATTTTGCTGGTGGAGCGGTAGTTTTGCTCGAGCCTTATCACTTTAGCGTTGTCGTAGTCTTTCTCGAAGCGGAGAATGTTTTCTACCTTTGCGCCACGCCAACCGTAAATACTTTGGTCGTCGTCACCCACCACGCAAATGTTTTTGTGGGTAGTAGTTAAGAGGCGCAACCAGAGGTATTGCACGGCGTTGGTATCTTGATATTCATCAACCAAAATATATTTAATTTGTTGGTGATAGCGGGCGAGAATGTCTGGGCGCTCTTTTAATAGCATAAGCGGTTTTAGGAGCAGATCGCCAAAGTCGGCAACATTTAAAGCTTCTAGGCGTGCTTGATAGGCAGTGTAAAGTTGTTTAGCCATGCCGTTGATGTTTTGGGCGTCGTCCATGCTGAGTTTATCGGGGGTTAGGGCATTGTCCTTGAAGCGACTGATAATGCCAACTACGAGGCGGGCGGGGAATTGGGTGCTGTCGATGTTATATTCTTTTAATAGCTCGTCGCAGATGCGTTTTTGGTCGTCGCTGTCAATGATATTGAAGTTAGGGCGCAGGCCTGCTGGTTCTGGGTGCATGCGCAGCATACGAGCACCAAGGCCGTGGAAGGTGCCCAGCCACATGCCCGCGGCGGAGGCGCCAACCAGCTCTTCTACCCGGTGTTGCATTTCTTTGGCGGCTTTGTTGGTGAAGGTCACTGCGAGGATATTATGTGGTGCGGCGCGTCCAGACAGTAAAATATTAGCAAGGCGCGTGGTGAGCACGCGGGTTTTACCTGTACCTGCACCTGCCAGCACCAACAGTGGGCCTTCGGTGGCTTCTACCGCTTTTTGTTGTGGGGGATTAAGTGTTAGAATAAGCTCTTGTAATTTTGCGGCATGGCTTTGGGTTGCGGGTTGTGCGGGGGTGTGGTCTTCGGCGAAATCAAACATAAGATTACCATAGAGTTTTAACCTCTAAAAAGCAATGCAGATACGCCTGTAAGTGCAATTATTTTAACCGCTTCTTTGTTGTTTATTTTTAGCCCATATTTTGGATGCAGGTGTGCCACAGTGCTTAGCCTATTGGCGGGACTACGCATAGATTTTATGTTAGTTATTCGCTAACCTTTGCTTATGAAAATTCGTTTTGCTGCGCTTGCTGCCTCCCTTGTTTTGTCTGGTTGTTATAGTCAGGCTCAAGTTGCATCGCATTGGTTGAAGAAAAGCGCCAATAAAGCATCTGGCAACTGTGTGAGTGAGGGGCACCTTAAAGTGGGCAGTCCTTACAAAATTAAAGGCGTTCAATACACGCCTGTTAAAAGCAGCTTAGGCTACGATGAAACAGGAATTGCCAGTTGGTACGGCTCTGATTTTCATGGCAAAGCGTCTGCTAATGGTGAATGTTATGACATGTACGCCATGACTGCTGCGCACAAAACCCTCCCCCTTCCCACTACTGTGCGGGTGACCAATTTAAAAAATGGCCGTAGTGTTATTTTGAAAGTAAATGACCGTGGGCCTTATGCGAAGGGGCGCATTATTGACCTCTCTTATGCTGCTGCTAAAAAGTTAGATTTAGCCGAGGCAGGCGTTGGTAAAGTACGCGTACAAGCTATTGGTGGCCCACACCACAAGCGTGGCGGCGCGAGCCAGTCGGCTATATCAGCTTCACGCAAGGCAAGCCCTAGCCAACGCAAAAAAATTACTGCTCAAACAAGTGTTGGCAAAACTCAAAACAATTATGGGTTAGCTGACCGCGCACTAGATAGTGTTTCTGCCCGCTTCAATCGCACAAAAAATGTTAATATTGGTGGCGTTGATGTGAATGCTAACATTAATGAGAGTGTGAGCTTACGTGACATTAAACAAATTTTACCTAAACGACCTACACCTGCTGCTCAACCACGCAGCAGCGGCTCATTCACCGACCGAATTAGCAACCGAGCTAAGATTGACACCTCTTCCTCTGAACCTGTTCGTGCACCAGAACCTAAAGCAGCAGATGGTTTAGCTGCCCCTGTCTTTTACAGCGAACCTTTAAAAGCGACGCCGCAAACAACCCCTGCTGTTGCTGATAAAGCGGCGACGCCCTTGGCCGCTGGTATATCTGGTATGAAAATTCAATTCGGAAGCTTTAATAACCACAGTAACGCAATGGCATTGTGGGAAAAAAGTATGGGTACCTTCCCCGATACAATGCTTGAAACTCAAAGTGTGAACGGCACGCCTATCCACCGTGTGCGATTAGGACCGTTTAAAAATAAGGCAGATGCAGCTATTGCACTTGATAAAGCACGCGGAGCAGGGTTTAATAATGCTGTGATTGTGGTTGAGTAGCCAGCTTTAAAGCTGTCTTAACTGCATAATAACAACAGTTAAGAATTAAACTATGCGCCTTAAAAATATTTTTTATCCTTTATTTTTCATCATGTTAACTCTCCCTGTTTATGTAACAGGTTATAGCCAAGAACTAGCTGCAAAAGCTGCTTATGCTATTCACCCAGCTACGGGAACCGTGTTGATGAATAAAAACGGGAGCTCTCGCGTTGGGCCAGCCAGCCTGACCAAAATGATGACGCTTTATGTCGTATTTGAGGCGTTAAAAAATCGAGAACTACAGCTAGACACCCAAATTCCTGTAAGTGAAGCGGCCTGGCGTAAGGGCGGCTCGAAGATGTTTATTGAAGTGGGTAAAACCGTGAAAGTGGAAGACCTTATTCGGGGCATTGCGATTTCGAGCGGAAATGATGCTTGTATTGCCGTAGCTGAATATTTAGGCGGCACTGAGGCTAACTTTGCCGCTATTATGAACCAAAAGGCTGAGCAGCTTGGCTTAACCGGCACGCAATTTAGAAACTCAAGTGGTTGGCCAGACCCAGAGCAATACACAACTGCGCGCGATATGGTGACGCTGGGTACGGCAATTATTCGTGATTTTCCAGCGCAATATAAATATTTTTCTGAGAAAAACTTTACCTACAGCGGTATTTCTCAAGCCAACCGTAACGTACTTTTAGATCGCGGTATTGGCGTTGACGGCCTTAAAACAGGTCACACTGAAGCTGATGGCTACCACTTAGTGAGTAGTATGAAACGCAATGGTGAGCGAATTGTGGCAGCAGTTCTGGGCACTGATAGTATGGCTGCGCGGGCAAATGAGTCTCAGGCTGTTTTAAATACAGCTGCTGCGGGTGCTAAACGTCAACGTGTTGTTAAGAATGCGCAGATTCTAGCGGCAGATGTTCCTATTCATTTGGGCACAAAAAAAACCACGGCATTGGCTGCTAATCGTGATTTAACTTTGTATTTAAACGCACAAATGAAAACTGCC
>CALFWJ010000053.1 GCA_937928525.1 uncultured Alphaproteobacteria bacterium
CGGCGCGTTCTTAGATGCTCCGCTTGGCCGCACACCAGCACATGCCATTGATGGCCTGCTTAATATTATGTGCTCTGGCGATAAAAACGCCTTCGATAAAATTAAACCCGTGCTAGACGATTTAGGTGAAAATGTGTTTCATCTTGGTGCATTAGGTACGGGCCACTCAATTAAACTTATTAATAACTTTTTTGGTATGACGCTCGCTAGTGCTATGTGTGAAGCTTTTGCTATGGCCGACAAAGCAGGCGTTGACCGTGCACAACTGTACGATGTTATGTCGGCTGGGCCTTTGCACTCTGGTATGATGGACCTCGTAAAAGCTTATGCCGTTGATGGCGACATAACTAAGCTTGCGTTCAGCGTTAAAAATGCGAGCAAAGACGTAGGTTATTTTCAATCAATGGCAAAAGACCTTGGCTTTACTGGTGCAATTTCCCCTGCTACTGCTAAAACGTTTTCTGAGGCGACACAAAATGGTTTTGCTGAAGATAACGTCCCTGCAATTTTAGATCACATTGCTCAACTTAACGCTTAAAGAATAATCTTTATTGCGCTAAACGCTCTTTTTTTTACGGGCTGATTTTGCTATATAAACACACGAACGAAATAGAAAGCCCCGCAAAATGATTATCACCACCGATGAAGACCGCGCCAAAGTACAGGCCTATTTAAAGCAAGCGGCACTTGCTATGTTGCGCGTAAAAGAGGAACAGGCAGGGCTAAATGATATTCTGCAAATTTTAAAAGAGCAGTACGAAATTAAACCGCCCCTTGCCCGTAAAGTGATTAAAATTATGGATAAAGGCAACATGCCTGAAATTCAAGAAGCGAACGATAACTTAGCTGACTTGTACAACATGGTTGCTAATCGGGGCTAATTAAGCACTTGCTCTAAGTGTATTCTGGCCTTACATTAAAACTTGGTTTAAGTGAAGGGCTAAGTGGTGGATACTAAAAAATTGGAGCGTAGAACTTTCTTTGTAACGGCGCTATCTTTGCTACCGCACTTATTATGTTGCGGTATTCCTGCTATAGCCGCCCTGGTTAGTCTTGGCACGACTATTGGTTTAAGTGCTGCTTTGCTGGCTAATCCGTTTTATCAAATGATTGATCAATTCCACCCGTACCTTATTGGTGTAGCCATTACGGGTGTTCTTTTAAGTGGTATTTTTAACTTAATTGCTTACCGTGTAAATTGCCGTGAAACTGCCTGTACCCATGGCAGTTGCAAGCCTAAAAAAATTAAAAGTTTTCGAATTTTCTTAATTTCTTTAACGCTTCTTATAGTAGATTTAGCATGGTTCGCCACCGAAGAGTTTGTGCTTGGCACCCACGACTACGGCGCTCATGAACACAACCACTAAATAAAATGTTTTACTTATAACTTCACTTGTCCAGCAGCAATAACTTTACCTGCTTCAATGTCGCGCACCAGCACGGCGTAGCCGCCAGTTACTTTGCTACTTGCAGCAACACTAAGCGCACCGTTTATAGCATTTACATAATTAATGCTTTGCACAGGATTAGTATAAGTTAAAGTGCGGCCACGGTTTTCGCCACTCGGGATGGCTTGGGTGTTTTTATCGCCAAAGCCAACAACTTGCACTTGTACATTTTTTCCTAAATCGGCCGGAATTTTAGCACTAACTTGACCGTTATTAAGGCTCACTTTAATGGGTTGAATGGCTGTGTTTTTACCAATGGCTGCAGCAGCTTTACGCGCACTAGAGCCTACAAATTCATCCCGGCCATTGACAACCATTTGCGGTGTGTAAACCCGGCGGCTGTTAATATTACGGTTGAAGGTCCGTTGGTGATCGGTTGACTCTTCTAGCGAGAGTTTATCTTTCCAGTGAAGGTGATTCCAATACGTCACGTGGTAAGCGAGAGCAATCACATCGTCACTGGCATCAGCAAGGCTGCCTAACAGTTTATCTGCGGGTGGGCAAGATGAACAAGATTGAGATGTATAAAGCTCAATCACTACAGGGCCGCTGGTAGACACATCTTCTGCCACCACATCACGCGCTTGCATGCTCATGAAAGCGAGTGTGGTTAAAAAAGCAAAGAAACCACCAAATAGAATCACATTATACATTCGCATTTACTTTTCTTCCTCTTTTTTAAATTTTAACTATTTATACAACGCTGCGTTTAGGTTTATTCCTGCGCGCTATTGCTGAATAATTACAGGCCGTGGATATAGTTCATCCATCGGAATTGATTTACCGTTAAACTGCACAACACGCACATGCATTCGACGCAGGCCGCGCGGTTGCTTAACACCGCACGAGTGCGCAATAACCTCTACTTCATGCACCATATTGCTACAATAGTTCGCGACTTTAACGGCCTTATCTTCTGGGTTTAAGCCCTTTTGCAAACGCTTATTGTGCGTAGTAATGCCTGTGGGGCACGTGTTTTTATTGCACTTAAGCGCCTGAATGCACCCGAGCGAAAACATAAATCCACGCGCAGAAGTGACAAAATCAGCGCCGGTAGCCAAGGCCCATGCAACCTCTGACGGATTAATGAGCTTTCCTGAGGTTACAACTTTGATGCGCTGACGCAGGCCATGCTTGTGTAGAATATCTGACACTAACGGAAGAGACTCTTTAATCGTCAAACCAACATTATCCATTAAGGGCATGGGCGCAGCGCCGGTTCCGCCGTCCCCACTATCGATGGTGATGAAGTCTGGTGCGGCCTCTTTAGCACCGCGTTTATTAATAATTTCACACATGTTATCTAGCCAGCCATAAGCGCCAACCACGGTTTTAAAACCCACTGGTTTGCCTGTCACTTTACGGATACGTGCAAGCATATCTAACATATCATCTACGCTGTCAATATCGGGGTGACGGTTGGGCGAAATAGAGTCTTCTCCGACCTCAATGCCACGAATATCAGCAATTTCTACCGTCACTTTAGCACCTGGCAAAATACCACCTTTACCAGGTTTGGCGCCTTGGCTCATCTTAAGCTCAAACATTTTAACTTGTTTGTGGGCTGCGAGTTCTTTCAGTTTTTTATCTGATAAGTTACCGTCTTTATCGCGTACGCCATACTTTGCGGTACCAATTTGGAAAACAATGTCGGCGCCACCCTCTAGGTGGTAGGGCGAGAGGCCGCCCTCCCCCGTGTTCATCCAACAGCCTGCCATGCGCGCACCGTTAGATAAGGCACGCACCGCAGGACGCGACAATGCGCCATAACTCATACCCGAAATATTAAAAATAGAATTGGCGGTATAAGGTTGTTTGCAATGCGGGCCAATAATCATAGCATCTTGTTCTTCCGCGTCGCTGTCTAGCGTGGGGAACGGGCAGTTAACAAAAATAGCAGTGCCAGGAGGTGTTAAACTTTTGGTTGAGCCAAAAGCCACCGTGTTGTCGTGGTTTTTAGCGGCGCGGTCTACCCATTCTCGCTCAGAGCGGTTAAAGGGCATTTCTTCGCGGTCCATGGCAAAAAAGTACTGGCGGAAAAATTCACCCATGGTGGAAAATAAATAACGGAAACGACCAAGTACGGGGTAATTACGACGTACGGCATCTTTGGTTTGCGTCACATCAATGACAAATAGAACAACAATTGCTAACACAGCAAGGCCAACGGCAAATACAAACACTGTTGATAGGTAGTTAAGTCCACTCATGGTGGCATTATCGATAAACATAATAGAGTTACTTTTTAGTTGAGGTTAAAAAAAGCCCTTCTTGAATCAAGAAGGGCTTTTTTTAGAGTTTAGCGACCAAGCATTTTACGGATAAATTTATCAGCGCTAATGCGTCCACCACCTTGCGTGGTGAGAATCGCG
>CALFWJ010000054.1 GCA_937928525.1 uncultured Alphaproteobacteria bacterium
GTTATCTTGTTTTGCCCTACCTGAGCTCGCGCCACATTCAAGCGGTTGAGCCCTGTTTGCGGCAAGTTTTTAAACGCAGCTTCAGCCTCGGCATATAAGCCATGGTTTAAATAAATATCGGCGCGGTTATTAAAATCAAAGCTTTGGCGCACGCTGCCATTATTGGCATGGCGCACAATGGTGTTACCAATCGGGCCTAAAGCCTCTAGCTGGCGCAAGCTTTCGGGTTGCGCTTCGGTTTGGAGTGTCTCTTGAGGTGTGGCAACAGGGCGCTCTGGTGCTGGCGCACGCTCCATAAAACGGGGGAAGGCTGCGCCAGCAAGCGGTAACAGCATGAGGGCACCACTCAAAACCCAAACGGATTTACGTGCATTTTTATTCTTATTCACGGCAGAAACTGCTATATTTTTAATCATAGAAGGGAAGTTAAACGAATTCATGCCATTTGCCAACGTAAAAAAACCTAAACCCAACCAAAACCGTGCACCCAAAGCCCTTGCGCTCAAACGCTCTTTTTTAGGCTGGGCTGGCGAAGTTGTGGCCTGCATAGCGCTTATGGCGCGGGGTTATTTACCGCTTAAATGGGGCTATCGTGGCGCCCTTGGCCAAAGCACCGAAATTGACCTCATTGTCCGCCGCGGCGCAACTTTATTACTGGTTGAAGTTAAAACCCGTCGCCGCCAGCGCGATTTATTAACCGCTCTTGGCCATCACCAAATTGAACGACAACAAAAGACGCTCCTGCATTTTCAAACTAAATATCCGACCCAAAATGTGCAGCTCGGAGTGGTTTACATCTGCCCAGAATGGCCATTTGTTCAATTTCGGCTCAATAACGCCTAAAATGATGCATTTAAACAGTTTTTTGCGCAAAGTAAGCCGTTTTTAGCCCTATTTAGAGCTGTTTTGCACCGTATTGACCATCGCTGCCACACTCTCTATTGGCGTTGGTGGCGTTATGCCATGACCCAAATTGAAGATAAATCCGGGGCGGCCATTAATCATGTCTAAAATCTTTTGTGTTTCGCGTTTTGTAACCTCTGGCCCTGCCAAAAGCACTGCTGGGTCTAGGTTTCCCTGTATCGCCACGTGGGGCATAATATGGTCTGCGGCCCAAGCTAAATCTTGCGTATGAGATATCCCCATTCCGTCAAATAATTTTTGCCCACCTTTGGCGCCCACCTTCACTAATTGGGCAAGATGGCGGTCACTTACACCCTTGGGGAATAAAATAATAGGCACATTTGGGTGCGCCACTTTTACGCCAGCGCAAATAGCTAATAATGGCTCTTGAACTGCTTTTTCAAATAAATCAGTAGGCACGCTGTTGGCCCAACTGTCAAAAATTTGCACTACCTCGGCGCCAGCCTCTATTTGCGCATTTAAATATGCAATTGAACTGACCACCAACACACTCATTAAGTCATTAAACGCGGCGGGGTCAGCGTAAGCTAATTTTCTTAAATTTGCGGTATCTTTACTGGGTTTATCGTCTAGCATATAGGCCGCAACAGTCCAGGGTGCGCCACAAAAACCAATTAAAGTAGTGTCTGTAAAGTTTTCTGCATTCATGCCTGCTCTTATTTTGGTAACCGCTTCAAATACGGGTTTTAGAGTTGTAGCAACGCTTGGTATTTTCGTTTTTAAGCGGTCTATATCGGCCACAGATTTAATTTTCTCGAGCTTAGGGCCATCTCCCTTAACAAACTGAACATCGAGCCCTAAAGCGTCGGGAATTGTAAGAATATCAGCAAAGAGAATAGCCGCATCAAAGTTAAACCGGCGTAATGGCTGTAGTGTTACCTCACAGGCTTTATTGGGACTATAACAAAACTCAAGAAAATTTGGTGTTTGAGCGCGCAATTCTCGGTATTCTGGTAAATAACGGCCAGCTTGGCGCATCATCCAGATTGGAGCGCGGTTGGTTGGTTTAAGAGCTAAAGTGTCAAGAAGTAAAGTCATGAATTGGTTATAGCAAAATTGGATCGAAAGAAGAATAGGTTTTTCCATTTAGGTTAATTAATAATAATAAAGATATATAAAGTGTAGTAGTTAGTTGGGCCTGTGAATTAGGAGGATAAGTGGTTTTTTGTTTTTATAATCAATAGATTAGAATAGAGAAAAATTGGGGGCAACTCTGTGAGTAAATATAAGGATAAATCTGTGGATAAGTTATGCAAGCAGTTAACAACAGACTTATACACAAATTTTTCCACAACTTAACTCTTTGAAAAATTGTTAACTCTAAGACCTTAAGCAAAAAAAAGCCGCTCAACTATGTTTCAAGTTGAGCGGTTTAAAGTTTTTTGATGCAGATGCATCGGTTGATGTGGCTATAATCGGGGAGACATAAGCCACAGGGGTATTACTTTGAAATAACAGAAAAGGTAAATTTTCAAAGCAAATGAGGGGGTGAACGGAAGAAATAGTTAAAATTTAACTTAATGGGCAAGGTTAAATTTTGGTTGCAGGGGAACAATATTTCTTCCGTTCGCATTCTGGTAAAACGACACGGCTGCCGATAAATTACCAGAAGATATAAGGGGAGGAGGGCTATTAGCCTTTTAGGTAGCTAATCGTTGAAGTAGCGCTCGACTCCCCATCCTGCTGCGTTATGAGCGGGTATTATCACCACGCCGGTGCTCATAATGTAGATCGCGCAGGAATAAGATTAAGGTAGAAAAAGGGGGCTAAAGAATTAATATTTAGCGGTGGTTCTGTATTTCGTTCAGCGGTTGTATAATTTTTAGGCAGGTGCGTCAAGCATATTTTTGATAAATATTTACATCGTTTAATGTTAGGCTGCGGTTATGACTCAGAACTATACGGTAACACACCTTAAAACCACCACCAGCACCAATGATGACGCCTTGGCCTTGGGCGCGGACGGGGCGCTACACCTGAGCCTAGTGGTAGCGGATGCCATGGCCAGCGGGCGTGGGCGTTTAGGCCGAACATGGCAAGCGCCAGCGGGAAACGTGTACTGGAGTGTTTTGGTGCGACCAGAGCGGAGCGTAACCGAATGGAGCACCCTTGGGCTTGTAGCAGCTTTGGCCGTGCAGCAGGTGGTAGCTGGATTAGTAAACAATGATGTGCGCGTAAAATGGCCAAACGATGTGTTGGTGAAAGTCAAAAACAAGTGGCGTAAAATAAGCGGTATATTGGTAGAAACGGCAGGCATTGGCGGAAAAAACCCCTGTGCGGTGGTGGGTATTGGTATAAATGTGACCGCAGCACCAGCGGCAAAAGAAGCCGTTTTTGCCCCTATCTGCTTGGCTGATTTGGGCGTAGACAGCGATGTTTCCGCTATTATTAATGCCCTATGCGCAACATTTTTAGCGCGCTATAACGCATGGGAAACACGCGGGTTTTCAGCAGAATTGGCGGCGTATAACAACGTATTGTGGCAGCGCGGGGCAGAGGTACGTGTGAGCCTAGATGCAGCGAAAACGCAGGTTAAAACAGGTATAAATGAGGGCGTGCGCTTAGATGGCGCTTTAATGGTAGACGATGAAGCCATTTTGGTTGGAGATGTCAGTTAGCCTTGAACACCCACCAGTGGTGCGGGGTCAGCAAAGTCAGGTTGTTCAAGCAGCGGTGTGAGGATTTCTGGCAGTGGGTTTTTGGTGTCGGTTTGTAGATCGGGGTTACCATAATCGAGCCCGGGCATGACCGTGGCAGCCGTGACAGCGGGGAGGCTGGTGATAAGGTTAAGGGCAATATTTTCGAGTGGGGTGAGGGTGTTGGCCCAGTAAGTATTTTTGGCAGGTTGGAGCCGGGTGAGAAGCTCTTGGCGGAGCGGACTTGTTTGGGCGTTATCGATGAGCCAAACGGCATCGGGGCTATGAGGTAGGTGCGCAGTGAGGGGCCGCTCGGCGGTGAGGCTGAGGTTCGCGCGGGAGGCAAGCTCTAGAGCGCTGACTTTGGTTTGGGTGCCGCCCAGCTCTTCGGCGGTGTGGGCGTTATGCCTTAGTGCGCCAAGTTCAAGTAAATTAAGCGGTGTATTGAGGGTGCGGAGCATGCTGCGTTTGCGGCGGCCATAGGCGGCTTTGGCGCCTGCGTTGGCAGCGTCTATTACTACGGCAAGGTTAAGGTGGTGGGGCGCGTCTTCTGGTGCGGCTAGCCCTGCGTGGGTGAGGCCATAAAAGTGCATTTTGCCTTGTTTTATGGCTGTTTCGGCGATTGTGAAGGCGGTGAGAAGTTCATTTTCTGGCGGAACTTCGGCGCTGGTAAAGCTAATGCCGTTAGGGGCGGGCAGGAGGTCGAGTTCGGCCTCTAGTTGATCAGCTGCGCTGAGGGGATAATCGTAAATTAATGTGATGGCATCGCGCGGAATTTGGGTGCTGTTAAGGGCTTCGGTGAAGGTTTTGAGCGCGGTAAAATCGGTTATTGAAATAAACCAGAGGTTGATGCCGCTATTGATAGCGTCGGCGATGTGCGGGGCTTGGGCTTCGCAAAAGGGGCTAGCGACGCGGCCGGCGATTTTACCCACCGTGCGTCCAGCCACTAAGCGCCAGGCGTTGGGGCTAAGCTTGGGGTTTTGCCGCCATAAGGTGTCGGCGTAGTTTTTGGTGGGGTCTTGCGTTGCGGCGGCTTCTGGCGATTTAATTTCTAACATAAAACTTTTTAACATGAATTGCGGTATGAAAAAAGACCCGCGGTTGCGGGCCCTTTAACATTAAGATTCTTCTGGAAAGCAAATAAGGCCAATGCTCACCCATAAGCCAATAGTGGCCGTTAATAAAACGCTGTTGGCGTCTATGTTGAAGTAATGGCGTAACCACTCGACATGCGCGATGCCATAATTTTGGTCCAGAACATAAGCAATAAGAAGGGTTGTTGAGCAGGTAATAGATGCCGATAATGAGCGTTCATCTACATTTTTGCCAGCTAAGATATCTTCTCGCGATTGGTATTTTGCAAGCGCAAAGCCAAGCAGGGTAGATATAATAAAAACCCAAAGAGTTAAAATTATTTTATGTACGGCAACAGCAATGACGGTGACAACAGCAAAGCCTATGAGAATGAGGAGTGTTGCCATGATAGAGATGACAAGGTTTGAAGATTTATCCATAAGATTTATCCTTTAGAAACGTGAGAGTAAAGATAAAAGCCACCATACCGCATACAGTTTGAATGTCAAGCATAAGCTGCCTTGCGCGCGGTGAGGGCTTATGGCAGAGTGGCTACATAATAATAAATTGGAATTCTGCGTGTTGAAAAAAGGACTGTTTTTAGGACTAAGTTTATGGGCGTTGCCGTTGATAACTCAGGCTGAGCTTGATTTAAACAATGAAAAAATGAAGGCGGCCTTTGATGTGGCCGTAGAGCGTTACGTACTTGAAAACGGCGAAGTGGTGGCTGAAAGCCTAGAGCGATATGAAAATAAGCTACAAATGAAGCGCATGCTGAGTATTATTGATAAAGATACGCCTTTAATGGGCGACTTAGATAGCCCAGTGACGGTGATTGAATTTAGTGACTATGAATGTCCATACTGTAGCTCGGTGCAAAAAAACGTTAGTGTGCTTAAAGAGCGCTATGGCAGCCGGGTGCGGTTTGCTTATAAGCACGCACCCCTTAGTTTTCATGCCAAAGCCCCCGCTGCCAGCCATGCAGCCATAGCTGCGCAAGAGCAGGGAAAGTTCTGGGAATTTAGTGAGCAGTTGTTTGCCAAACAGCCCGCGCTTGGCAATAAATTATACGAGAGCATTGCTAAAGATCTTGATTTAGATATGAAAGCTTTTAACACCTACCGTAACAGTAAGGCAGCCAACGACCGCTTAAACCAAAACTTGCTCGATGCTGCTGCTATGGGTATGCGCGGAACCCCCTTCTTTTTAATTAATGGCCAAGCCTTAAGTGGCGCACAACCGCTAGACCGATTTGTGGCAGCTATAGAAACCGCCCTAGATAAAGTGGAAGCAAATGGACAATAATACCGAAAACCCCGAACCTATGAAAAACCCTATTATACCCGTTATTGCGCTTTTTGTTCTGATTGTGTTGGGCGTGGCTGGTTATCAAGTTTTTAAAATCTTTTTAGTGCGGGATGTGGGTAAAACTATGAACAGCACAGGTAAAATGGCAGATGGCAATAAAGATAAGGCTGGTGAAGCAGATACAGGAAATGTGTTTAAAGACTTGGCCATTAATCACCCCAAAAATATTGCTAAACGCAGAGGTAAGCAGCAGTTACGACAGTCTTACAATGCTGCACCGTATCCGCACAATGTGCAGTTAGGGAATAAGCTCTCTAAAATTCGCCTGACAATTTTCACTGATATTGCTTGTGGCCGTTGCCGCCAAGAGGTCGCACAAACCTTAAAAAATGTGCCCCTAGAAGATGTACATGTGGTGTTTAAACATGCGCCCACCAGTGAAGACGATATTAGAAGCGGTATTTTTGAACAAATTGCCCGCCGAGAAGGTGTTTTGCCCGATTTTCAGCGCATTATAAATGCTGCTGGTGGCGATATTGATAATCAAATGCTGTTGCGCACGCTTTCTAGCCTTGGCGTCAGTTACCGCGAACAACAAGCGATGTTGAAAGACGAACCAGGCAGCATTACCCGCGATTTAGACAAAGACTTAACGCAGGGCGATCGTGCGGGTATTTCTAAATTACCCACCTTCTTTTTAAACCGCTACCGTATGGGTGCTAAAACTCTACCAGTGGAAAATGTGCGTCAGTACATTGACGATATTAAGGCCAGCCGCCCAGTTTATGCGGTAGGGGGTTAATAACCCACAAGCAAAAAGCCCCCAGTTGGGGGCTTTTTTTAAGCTGCGGCCATGAGTTGGTTTTTGGCTTGAGTTGTCATGAGTATGCGTAGAATCTCGCGAGATTTTAGGGTAAAAATAGTGCCAGAGATAGATCGCTGCGCTTGGTTTGGATGTAGAATAACGCCACTTTTACGCGCAAATTTAAACCCGTTATGACTATAGGCCGTCACAGTTATGTGCGGGTCGTGATGAATGCGTATAAGCAGGCCAATAGTTGGGCAAATAAAGTTCAGAAAATGCTTTTCAGGAGCACCTTTTTGAACATCCTCGATGTAGAAGGGGGTAACGCACTCGTTTATGGCGATAAGAATGTTGTGTGGAGGCAATTTAAGTGCTTGCTCCCATGGTACAGCTAAATCTTTAGGTTTATTAAAGACCGTTTCTATATTGTGTGGGTGTGCACCCAAAAGAGTTAAAATGCGTTCAGCAACTTTTAGTCGCGCAGTTTGGGTGAATTCAGCTTCGTTAGCCATAATAAATCCTTTCGGGAAGTAAAAACGGGAAAGTAAGAACGTGGTTGTTTTGTATGGGATTTTGCGTGAGGCGTCAAGGTGGGATGCACGCGGTTCATGCATTCATCAGACGTGCATAAAAGCCACAGAGTGTGACTTTTGTTGCACGCTCAGGCTATCTTTTTGGGGACGGGCTTTGTTAAGGTGAGGCTACCTAATTAAAAAACCCCCAATAGGAGACCCCGATTTATGTCCGCTCACGTTATTACTCTCGCTCAACAAAAAGGCGGTGTAGCTAAGACCACACTTGCTATTCACCTTGCTGCGGCTTTTGCTAAACAAGGTTATTCAACTATGTTGTTCGATACTGACCCACAAGGCACGGCCAGCCACTGGCACGCTCAGCGTAAGCAAGCCGACATTGGCCTTATTGCCACATCAGGTTGGAGACTCACCCGCGATTTAGCCATGGCCCGTGAAGCCAACGACATTATTATTATCGATACGCCACCACACGCCGAGATGGACATTAAAGTTGCCACCCGCGCTGCTGACCTTGTGTTGGTGCCTGTGCAGCCTTCTCCTGCCGATGTTTGGGCCGTTAAAGAAACCATGAACACTGTTGCCGGCGAAGCCAGTAACTCTATGGTTGTTTTGACCCGTGTTGTGCACCGTGCCAACATTACCAAAGACGTTAAAACTAAGCTTGCCATGATGGACGTTAAAGTTGCTGAGAGCGAAATTGGAAACCGCGTTCTGTTCGCTGCGAGCATGGAAACAGGCATGACAGTACTAGATGGCTTTAAAAATGTTTCTCAGACTGAAGTAGATGGTTTGGTACAAGAGGTGAGCACAATGCTTGGCCTTAAGGCGAAGAAAACCACAACTTCTGAAACAACGACTAAAGTTACTAAGGCGAAAAAGACAACTGCCAAGAAAACCACGAAGCGCGTGACCAAAAAGGTTGCCACCAGCGTGAAGGCTAAGTCTGCTGCTAAAGCTAAAACGACGAAGTCTAAAGCGAAGAAAACCGCTTAAGGTTTCCGTTAAAACTTAAAACAAAAAACCGCCCTTTAACAGGGCGGCTTTTTTATGTTTGGTGTGCGGGGGTTAAATCTCTTCCCCTTCATTAAGTTCGATGGCCATACAGGTGGGATCGTAGCTTTCCCAGAAATAACCTTGGCATTTAGCTTTGGCTATCGCTTTTCGGGCTTTGGATTCATTCTGATCAGAGATATAAATCATGGTTTTGGTACAGTCTTTGAGGTCGTGACCCAGAATAGCTGCACATAAAATAAGATCGTCAATGGCTTTAGAATAACCATCGGCGGTTTGTATTATGCTGACGCGTTGGATGCTTTGCTGTTTGTCTATGATATGAAACAAACCAGCGGCAACCACAAGGAATGTTAACAAGAGTGTGCGTAGAATATGCGAAAATGCTTTCATGAAAAAGATCCAGTTCTGGCAAGATGTTACGGTAAGTCATATATTTATAACGGATTTAGCATACAGACGGCAAGTAAAAGCTATAAACGCCAAAAGCGCCCAAACAATGTTCGGGCGCTTGAGGTTGGTTAGTTGCTGGCACCACCGCCGCCAAAGCCCCATCTTTTCTTTTCCGATTTGTCTTCGACAGGAGTTGCTTCAACCGCATCGTCATCACTGTCCGCATTTGGCACAAAATCAACAACTTTGCTGCTGCCTTCACCATCGTCGTTTGCAACGGATGCTTCGGCTAGGTTGGCAAGCTCTTCTTCGTCGAGTTCGATATTGAGGTCGTCGACGTTGATGTCAACTTCTGGTTCAGGCAGGTCATGATCCATTTCAACCAATTTAATGGAGGCTTTACTGTCGGTCACCAGGCCATTTATTTCAGTAGTGAAGTTGCTTTTGAGCTCTTCTAGGGCGGCTGCAAAAGCTGTTGTTGCTGCGGCAGATTTGTCTTTGAAATCTTTTTGTGCAGTCATGATTGCAGGGAGCCGCTTGGCATCCAGCAAAGATTTTTCCCATTCTTCATTGGTTGGATTGGCTTTGCCGGCATCGCTGGCGGAAGAAATCGCTTCTTGCGTTTGCTCGTCAAAGAAATCATTGGTTTGTTCAACCAGATCATTTATTTGAGAGAAGACATCTTCAACGGACGTGCTTTTAAAAGAGCTGTTTGCCGCATTGTTTGTGTTTTCCATAGTGTAGTCCTCTGCCCATGGGGCGCTGAAAAGGGGCGATGTGCTCGCCCCTTGGTTAAAGTGGCGAAACACGGGTGTTCCATGGTTTCAAAGAAGATATGGGGCTTGGTTTCAGGGTTTCAAGGGCATGTAGGCATTTTTTAGCAAAAAAGCAAAAACCGCCCGACTTTTTAGGGTCGGGCGGCTTAAGGTTAGGCTTTGCCTTGCGGCGGAACTTCGCTCAGAAATATTTTTCTAAGTTCATCTTGCCGATTTGTCATTTCGGCATGAAGTGCCCGGTATTCGGCAAAAATCAATTTATTTGATTCTTTAGCCATGGCGGCAGCTTTTTCCAATTTTGCTGGCAGGGTGTCCAGCGCATTAAAGTCTGTCACAATTTGCCGAAGCCCCACGGCATAAGCATCGAATTCTGCTGGCGACATGCCAACGGTGTCCGTGCTTTTTGCTGCCGCAATATTTGCAGTGAGCTTATTTGCTTGTGCGGCAAGGTCATCATGTAACTGCTCGATGATTTCAGCCACAGTTTTTGTAGTCATCAAAAACCTTTCTGCCCTTGTGGGCGGTTAAAAGTATAAGTGAATCTATTATATAGATACTTAAGATATGGGGCGCGCGCGCGTGAATTTCAAGGGGTAGACAATATTGGTGCTATGTCTGATGAATAGCGCATAAATGCTGTTTTTTAGAGCAGGGGGCGTGTGGTTTTTTTGTTATGGGTGCTGGGATAAGGCCTGTTTTGAGGTGGTCTGACATTTGAAGCGGCATGAGGCGGTGTGGTTATGGGGTAGATAGGCTGCATGACATGGACAACACCAAAGGAGAGAAAACATGAATAAACACTTAATATCTACGCCTGTAAAAGTGATTGTGGATAAAAACATACGAGACACATCGGCCGATGCCTTAAGCACCCTTATTTGGGCCACCGAGGTTTTACGGGTTAAGCGTTTCCCGAGTATTCCGACTGTGTATGAGAACATGCCGCAATCGGGGTTTGCGGCAGCAGGGGGTGAATTTGGCGGCGGCGATGCTTATGCGCAGGCCTTAAGTATTTATCAATGCTTGTACAAGCTAGACACTGAAGCGCAAGAAATTTTACAGCTGCACGTATGGGGTGATTACGCTACACCCACGCGATTAAAGGGCGCTCTAAAATTACAAGAGCGGTGGCGCCAGGCAGGTAAGCGCGTGCGTTTGAGTTATCGGTATTCGCACAATCAGCTCGGTACAATTTTAAGTGTGAGTAAAAGTACGGCGGGGCGCCGGCTGCACGTGGCCCTAAAAACATTAGCAAGCGAATTGCTGGCGGCAGGGTTGGTTGACTAGCTTGACAATGCGTATACCTATGTTAGGTTGTAGATATAAATAAAGAAACACATGTACTTTTAACCTTCTGGAAAGGAAGAGATATGACAACGATAGTTGAAACAACACAAGAAGAAGCGCTCAACTTAAAACTAGATAAATACCAAAAAGCTGGCTTTTGGCTAACAATAAGCGCTACTTTTTTTATGGCGGTTATTTTCACAATTTGGATAGTGCTGAACCTTGAGCACGGCACGTCCTTTTTTATGGTGGGGGGTGCTTATGCGTCTGGCATTTTTGCTGGCGGCGGCTTTGTACTTCTGAGTTTAAAAAACATTCTAACTTCAATACCAAAGGGGGGATCATGAGCTTTTAGTAAAAGTTACACATGGCAGCAAAGTGTAGATGTTGAAAAGAGCGAGCCATGAGCGCAAAAAAGAGACTTAACGCTGACATGAAAGAGTTGCGCCGTAAAATGAACCGAAAAGATTAAAAGCGATCCGCTGCGGCGGGTCATTTTTTGTGCCTTAAATTTAGGGGCAGGGCTGGCGGGAGGTGTGTAAACGCAGTAGGATTTAACCATGACAAATACAGCTTCACCTTACCCACCACTGCCCTTTGATATTACCCTGCCCACCGAGCGGCTGATACTGCGTCGTTTGCGCGAGAGCGATGCAGGCGCCATAAGAACAGCAGCGCTTCTGCCAGAGGCGGAGCTCAACAAATGGATTTTCCAAACCGAAATTTACACCGACCCCGATGCCGTGTTGGGCATTATTGCTGAAAGTACCCTAGGTATTTTACAAGGCAGCCACGTGCTGCTAGGCGCATTTGATGCTGAAGGTGGTGCCTTTAAAGTTCTGTTTGAAGTGGTGCGCGGCAAAGATGGCAAGGCTGGTAATATTGATCTTGGGTTTTGGGCGCACCCTAACGCCCGTGGGCAGGGGTTTGCTCGAGAAGCTTTAACGGCACTCACAGATTATTTATTAACACAGCATAAGCCCGATGTGCTGCGTGTGGGCATGGATTGCGCCACCGAGAACGCCCCCGCCAACGCTTTAGCCCGTAGTTGCGGCTTTGTGCAAGAAGGCAAAAAGCCTGCTGCTTACGTTAATGGCCGCGGAGAACAGCAAGACCTTAACTTTTATGGCCGTGTCCGAGCGTAATTTTAGGCCCACAATAGCAAAATCGCCCAGCTTTTAAGGCTGGGCGATTTTTTGTTTATTGAGGGAGGGGATTGTCTTGGCACCAAGTATTATATTCAGTGATGAGTTCCTCAGGGGTCCAATTTGTATCGTTTTTATAGTTTGCGAACTTAACCAAAATAGTAAGCGTTGCTAAAGACCAAACGTTGAGTTTGCCGGCAAATAACTTAGAGATAGACGCGCTGGCAGAATAACTTCTACCGTTTGGTGTGGCGTTTTTGCTCCAACCAACGGTAGGCGCTAATCTAAAGGCTAATGCTCTTTTGTTACATTGTGCTGTTGTGTGCGTGAACAGCAATTGATTGAGCCATGTGCCAAAATGTTTAACCCGCGACTCAACAAAAACAACGCGCTTATGATTAGAGCATTGCTTGGTGGTCCAAAGTGCATCAAGGAATGTTAATAAAGTATTGTTTACGGTAGGGACGTAATTTGGCTGTTTTTCTTCAATGTTTAAATCAATCACAGCATCTAAGGCTGTAATACCCATAAAATCAAGCGTGAGATGCAGGCGTTGCGTAGAGAACCAAAAACAAGGCGCAATATAGCCTAAACTGCCAAGCCCGTGCACAATAATACCGCTATCTGGAACTTCGCGAAACGTAGGCAATAGGGCATCGTGTAGATTTGGTAAGGCAATTTTATCTGCCGATGAGGTTCTGGACACAAATTTACCCTGACGACGTAACCACAGGCGCACATAGTTGCCAAAATTATGGCGGTTTTGTTTAGGTTGGCTAGAGTGCAGCCATTCATAAAGCTTGTTGAATGCGGCTTTATTTTGTTCTTCGAGGGTTGGGAGGTGAGAGTTAGGGTGGCTTTGGTATGCCAGCTGGCTGGTGGTGATGAGGGACATGAAATATGCCTTTCTGTGCGGTGCACGTTAAAACGAGAAGGTGTTGCTTTGTATTTGCCAGATTATATACAAAAATAATGTGCATGCAATAGTTAATATGAATATAGCGCATGAAAAATCCGCCCAACTGGTTAAAGTTGGGCGGATTTCGTTTTTATAGTGTGGGTTGAGCTCGCCGCCACTTCAGATAATCGGTGGCGATCTTTTCTACTGTCCATGGTGGTTCAGCGTCAGGGTTTTTGGCCTTGATGAAGGCTGTTAAAATATGAAGCATGTTCACATTCCAACGCCCAAATCGGCCGTTAAGTAACCTAGACATAGAAACATCTGCCGAACTTTTGGTGTGTGGCTGTGCTGGTTTGGTTGACCAATGAGCTGCAATAGCAAGTTGATCGCCCAACTTTTTTTGATCACCGCGCGCGGTTAAAAAATGCTCTTTTAGCCAACCACCAAATAGGCCAAGTTCTGGCAAATTTAGTTTTGTGTTGGCAAGATAAAACAAATCCAGTAGTTGAATTGTTTTGGGCCCAACCATAGGCATGATAAGGCTAGAAATATTACGTTGATTGACAATATCAAGCTTGTGCAAAACGTAACTTGCAGGCAAATCAATAAACTCAAGCGTTAGCCGGAGCCGTTCTTCAGGTACCCAAAACTTAAGGGCGATCTGATTTTGCACACCAAGAGCAATCGAAATATCGGCGTCTGTTCCTGGCTTCTTTTTAAAAGTTGGCAATAGAACAGAGTATAAATTCTCTCGGTGTGTTTCACGGAAAGATTTGCCCTGTCGGTGCATCCAAAGCCGTACAAGTTTACCAAAAGCGTAGCGGTTAAACTCTGGCATTTTTGGCTGAAGCCAAGCGTACAGTAATTCAAACGCAGCGCCTTCGTTAAGTTGTGCATTGTTTTTTATTAAATGCTCGGCCACAAGGTCGGCATTTTTTGCGGCATCTAGCCGCGAAATAGGCGTAGATTGAGCCATAATAGCTCCCTTCTGCCCCCAAACGGGAAGCGTTAAAAAGATGAAAGATAGCAACACAAAATGTGCCGCGGTTTTTTTGATACTTATTATATGGGGCGCGTAGAGGCAAATTTCAAGGGTATGAGGTGAGAGTATAAATTTTTTAGAAAGTTTTTCTGACCGTGCGCAGGGAATATTTTTGTGCGGCGTTAAACAAGTGGTCACATATGAAGAAGCCGCCCTTAATGTTGTGTTGAGGGCGGTTTTTTTTGGTTTATAAATGTCAGGGATAGTTATTACTGCTATGTATAACGCGCCTGTATACTTTGTGATTGGACTTTTGTTTGCCATTTCAACGGCTAGTTTCTGCGCATCTTTGTGGAATATTCTTCAGTTTCAAGCCGCACTACACGGTAAAGAACTAGAATATCGACATTTTATTTTTGGTGACCCCGTTAAAGAGGTCAAAAAGCTTAATAAAAGCAAATAGAACTATAAGTAAGCCGAAGATTTGCTTATAAAAAGAGGAGGCTTATGCCTCCCTTTTTTTGTGCTGTATATCTAAGCTGCCCGAGGCTTGCTGGTCGTTTCAGGCATTTTTTTCATCAGCTCTGCCGCGAGGCGGATGTAAGCGCGGGAGCCCTCGCTCTGTACGTCGTAAATGAGGCCAGGCATGCCATGGCTGGGGGCTTCCGCTAGGCGCACGTTGCGGGGGATGATAGTACTCATGACTTTGTCGCCCAGGGTGCGCACCAGCTCTTTTCTGACTTGGGCGGCCAGTTGGTTGCGGCGGTCATACATAGTAAGCAGCACGCCCGTTAGGGTGAGGTGCGGGTTAATACTTTTCTTCACCATCTCAATGGTTTGGAAGAGTTGCGACAGTCCTTCCATGGCGAAAAATTCACACTGGACGGGAATAAGAACTTCGGTGGCGACCATAAACGCGTTGATGGTCAGCAGGCCAAGGCTTGGCGGACAATCGATGAAGATGTAGTCGTAACCCTTGTGTTTGGCGGCCACAATGCCTGTTTGGTCGTCTAGTAGGGCGTTTTTGAGGCGGGTTTCGCGTGCGATAGCCGTTACCAGCTCAATTTCGGCGCCCGCGAGGTGCACGGTGCTGGGGATGATATCAAGTTTCGGGATGCGGGTTTCGACCACTGTTTCAACGAAGGTAGAGTCACCCATCAGGAGTGTGTAGGCATTCGTGTTGGCGAGTTTTTCATCCGATTTATCAAAGCCGAAGCCCGTGGTGGTATTACCTTGGGGGTCTAAATCTATCACCAGTACGCGTTTGCCGCAGGCAGCTAAAGCGGTGGCCAAGTTCATGGCTGTGGTGGTTTTACCCACGCCGCCTTTTTGGTTTGATAGCGCGATAATCCGCATTAAGTCGTCCCCTCCACGTGAAACAGATTGATTTTATGCGGCGTTTGGTTGCAAAAGCACCAGCTGGCCGCGCCCCTTAGTTGTTGATTCGGTTATACTGGAAATTGCATGCGTTGTCATGTTTAAAGTGAGGTTTTTTGCGGCTGCCTCGTCTAATTCTTGTTGCCAGATGGCGCCTTTAGGCAAGAGGTATGCGGTTTTGGCGTGGCTAAGATGCTGACTTTGCAGCAGTATTTCGCTCACTGTGGCGTAGGCACGGGCAGTGATGAGGTCGAACGGCGCGGCCTCGTATTGTTTAATGTCAGCGTTGGCGACGGTGAAGTTGTCGAGCTTTAATTCACGGCGGGCCGCAGTAATAAAGCTGGCTTTTTTGGTGTTAATTTCACACGCTGTTATGGCCACATCGGGGCGCATAATAGCTAGAATAATGCTTGGCAAGCCAGCACCAGCGCCAATATCTAGCACGCTTTTGATGCCCTCTGGTAGGGCGGGCAGCAGTTGGTAGCTATCGAGGATATGCCGCTGCCAAATATCTTGCGCGGTGCTGCGGCCAATGAGGTTAATGGCTTTATTCCATTTTGCTAACAGTTCGGCATACAGGCGCAGCTGCACCTGTTGCGCGGGCTTGGGCGCGGGTAGGCCGTGTTCTTCTAGTAGAGCAAGAAAGTCGTTCATGGCCTTTTGTAGCGCGGAATCTGTTTTTTGTAAATGCTCTTGCGTTTGTTGTGTATGTAATATATAACGAGGGCATAAATTGACTTATCTACACACATTTTGGAGAAAAACTATGAACCTTTACGCACCATTGGCAATTGCAGTCATCATTATTGCGGCAATTGTGGGTTATATCTATCTAGAAAAAAATGTTTCAGAATCAAGTGAT
>CALFWJ010000055.1 GCA_937928525.1 uncultured Alphaproteobacteria bacterium
GGTGTTTGTATTATTTGCGTTATTTAGATTACCTTCAAAGGCAACATTTTCGGCGCTGACTGTGAATTTTCCGTCGTGTTTAAGCCATAATTCAGAGAAGGTGATGTTAAAGTTTGGTGCAACGTAGGGTAGAACTTTCTCGGCGAATTGGGTGATGTTAACGGGAAAAAACCGAACGTATAGTGCAGTACCAGCCACAATAAGCACAAGTAAGATAACCGCTATGAGCAGTGTTCTTTTTAAGATTTTAAACGTACTGGCCAGCATGGGGGTTGCTTGGTTTTATTATTATTTTAAGTGTGTGCTCGGGCATCGCGCAGTTGGAAATCGGGACGAACCACGCCTTGCCATTCATTATGGCGTAAGTGCCCAGTAACGTCTATTTTTTTACCGCGTTTGCTGGCATTTAACAGCTCTTCTAGTGGCGTGTTTGCACTGCCAAAGCTAATGGCGCTGAGAGTACTACCCATACTATCTTGGAACGTAATTTTAAGGTGTTTTCCTTCACTGCCCACTGGTTTTATGAAACTTACCGTTATATTTTCGAGAATAACCAAGGGTTCTAGATTTTTGGGGCCAAAGGGAGCGAGTTGCTTGAGGGTATTGAGTGTTTCTAGATTTGCGGCGGCGATGCTAAGGGGCGTGTCTATAGTGAGCTCTGGTGTGTGCGCGGTTGGATTGTTTTGCGTTTGAATATCGCAAAACTCTCGGAAGCGTTCAGTGAACTCGGGGAGTTTAGCGGCATAAATGCTGAGGCCGCCTGCCATAGGGTGGCCACCACCATTGAGAATAATGTCGGTGCAGACTAAAATACCACCGCCTAAATCGACTGCTGGGATGCTTCGGCCCGAGCCTTTGGCAATACCGTTGGTGATGCTGAAGACAAAAGTGGGGCGGTTAAATTTTTCTTTGATGCGCGCGGCGACAATGCCGATGGTGCCAGGGTGCCACAGCTCTGATTGCAGGATAATAGCGGGGGGAGTTTCTTTCTCGCATTGCTTTTCGGCTTGCGCCATAGCTTCAGCGAGATCATTTTTTTCGATTTCTTGGCGTTTAATGTTATGGGCGTGGACTTGGTGGGCGAGCGCTTGAGCCTCTTCTGGGTTATTGGTGGCCAACAATTTAGCGCCGAGGGTACAATCATCTACCCTGCCCGCGGCGTTAATGCGGGGACCGAGCTGAAAACCACAGGCGTAGGTATCTGCGTTTTTAACGTCTGCTACTTCTTTAAGGGCAGCAAGGCCTGCGTTTTGCCACTGCGCCATAACTTGCAGGCCCTTGCTGACCAGCACGCGGTTGGCGCCAATGAGGGGCATAATATCGCAGACTGTGGCGAGAGCTACGAGGTCTAGGTGCTGACGTAGGTCTGGTTCTTTAATATTATTTTGTTTGAAAAAATCTTCTTGGCGCAAATGAGCGTTGAGCGCCATAAGGACGTAAAAAATAACGCTAGTGCCGCACAGCATGGGGAGTTCGCTGATGTCGTCAAGCCTATTGGGGTTGACGCAGGCTACGCAGGGTGGAAGCTCTGCGCTAGCTTGGTGGTGGTCGGTTAAGATAACATCGAGGTTAAGGTCTTCTGCTTTTTTGAGTGCGGGAAAGGCTTGAATGCCGCAGTCGACTGTTATGACGAGGCTTACCCCTTGCTCTTTCAAGTTTTCCATCGCTGTTGGGTTGGGTCCGTAGCCTTCTTTGAGGCGGTCGGGCACGTAGAGGATGGGCGCAAGGCTAAAGTGACGAAAATAGCGGAGGGCTAGGGCCGCGGCACAGGCGCCATCGACGTCGTAGTCGCCAAAAATCGCGATTTTTTCTTTGTTTTTGAGCGCGGTGTGGAGGCGGGTTGTGGCTTCCGTTATGCCTTGCAATGTATTGGGGTTGGGGAGCTGCTTGAGCGTTGGTTGTAGGTAAGTGGCGGCGGTGTTTACATCTGTTATGTTGCGGCTGATGAGAAGACGGCCAAGGAGCTCTGGGAGGCCTAGTTTTTGTGCGAGGCTAGCGCCCTCTACCCAGTGGGATGTGCTTTGGTGCCAAATTTTACCTGTGGTTGAGAGGTTTTCCATGGAGTTAGTTTACGCGATTTGAGCGCAAAATGCACTCTAGAAATCGTGCAATTCTTCGCCAGCCATAAGGTGGAAGTGGAGATGAGGGACTGTTTGCCCGCCATGCTCGCCTGCATTTGTGACCACACGAAAACCTTTTTCGGTCACGCCAAGTTTATCGGCTACTTTATTGATAACACTGAGTAAATGCGCCATAAGCTCGCCATCTGCTGGCTCCATGCAGCGCAGGCACGTCATGTGCTGCTTGGGAATAATGAGCACGTGTATTTTGGCGCGCGGCGCAACATCATGGAAGGCTATGGCTTTTTCATCTTCATAGACAATATCGGCAGGAATTTCTTTGCGTAAGATTTTCCCGAAGATTGTATCGTTTTCTGTGAAGCTATGGCGGTTTTTGTTAAGGGCTATCATGTGCGATGATTTTATTTTTCGTCAGCAGCGATGGTCATTTTGATGATGCTGTCGGGTTCGTCGACGCTGCCGTTATCGTAGCTGTTGCCTTTTTGGATGCTGTCAACGTGGTCCATACCGTCGATAACTTGGCCCCATGCGGTGTATTGACCGTCTAGGTGCGTTGCTGGTGCGAGCATAATGAAGAATTGCGCGTTGGCTGAGTTAGGGTCGCCGGTGCGCGCCATGCTGAGAACGCCGCGGGTGTGAGGCGTGTTGTTGAATTCAGCTTTGAGGTCAGGTTTATCGCTGCCGCCAATGCCTGTGCCTTCTGGTGAGCCAGTTTGTGCCATGAAGCCATCGATCACGCGGTGGA
>CALFWJ010000056.1 GCA_937928525.1 uncultured Alphaproteobacteria bacterium
CACCAATGCCCGTGCCACAGCCTGACGCACAACCTCTGCCATGCGCTCTTGCCGTTGACTCATTGCTTTCATGCTTAAAACTTTCTTTTTTCGCTGTTACCAGCCGTTTTTAACTGTATTTATAGCAAAAAGCAACTTATCTCAGCTTTTCTACAAAAAATAACCCCCAAAACCTTGAAAATTTCCCCACCAAATCCCATATATAACTATATATAACTAAATCTTAATTTTCCGTTTCAACCTTCATCCCGCATTTTGTAAAAAACCGCGGTCTGAAACGGACATCCCACACCTGCATTGAAAGGATACTCAAATGCGAAAACTTCCACTCGTAGCAGCAGTGTTAATACTATCAGCCTGCTCAAGCACACCTCCAATCCCTGATCTTACCGATCAGGTTAAAATCAACCCACAACCAGACTCTACACTTAAGGTTGCTGAATACGCCGACGGCACTGGCGGATTTTTAATTAAATCCTTCAACGGCCAACAATTCTGCATTTTGTCACCTGACAAAATGGTGGAAAATAGCGCAGAGCTATCAGACCCAACCATGAATATGGTGGCGCTGTTTAAAGAGCTTCAAGCTAACGGGGATTGCACAGATATTCTGCCACAAGCAGAACAAGTGCGTATCATCACCCTTGAACTCAACGAACAAGGCCAAATCATAGGAGAAGCCGCATGAGAATATTTATATTCCTCATTGCAGCCTTCCTCATGGCAGGCTGTTCACCTCACCTTCCGGTAGATAAAAACGGCAGCAAGTTCATCCCACAAGTGGGTGACTATAAAGCCTTCGGGAATAAACCCACATCACCGGCAATTTCAACCAACATCGGCGGCTCATTTATCTTCACCGATAAACAAACAGCCGAAGAAAACCAGCGCATAGCCGCAAATGGCCATGCACGTAACCAAGCCAATCCAAAACCAACACTCACCCGTGAGCAAAAGTTTTGGTGTCCACACACAAAGCAAAGCATTAAAGATAAGTTTAACTGTCCAAAAACAGCTCAACAAAATCAAAATGCCCAGCAACCTGTGTTTGGTGGCAACCGTGACCCATTCATATTGCCAACTGCCTCACCGCAGCCAACAATAGGTGTGCCAAGCGGTAGCAAAGCTCTAGATCAAACTTTTGCAACCCTCTACCCCAACCACCAAGTTTTAGCACGCTTTCCTGTGCGTAATTCGGTAAGAGACGGTACAGGCGCTCTCATTAGAGCAGAGATTTTTAATCTCTATCTCGCTGGCGTTGGTGGTGATCAATCGGTTTACACCCCAAACAACCCCATCGCCATCAGCGATGCAACCGATTCGGCAGCACGCCAAGCCTTAACATTAGGGCAAAGGCGCGGAACAAGGATTTTGTCTATCCTTAAACGTGGAAATCTACTCCGCGGCGAGCAACTTGTATTTCTCGACAACCGCAAAGTAGCAACATGTCGCCCTCTTAACCGCATCAATTCATTTGGTGAAGTTATCTGGCAATGCCGCTAAAAAATAAATCTCGCCGCCCTTAATTGGGTGGCGATTTTTTATGCACGCTTTTTATTTGCCCAAAAGCCGTAACCCGTTTAAACTTCATGCGTAATAACTAAATAATAAAAACAAAAAGAAGCCCGCCCCATGGCCAATATTATTCGGCAAAAAGCCAATTCACAAAAGCAACAACAAGAAGCTGTAAAATCAGCGGGCGACATTACCCTCACCCTCCCCACTTATAAAGGCACCATGGGCCCCAATGTAGCAGACGTACAAGCCCTCTATAAAGACCACGGCATTTTCACCTTTGACCCGGGCTTTATGTCAACCGGCTCATGCCAAAGCGCCATTACATTCATCGATGGCGATTTAGGCCAACTGCTTTACCGCGGCTACCCCATCGACCAACTGGCCGAGAACTGCACCTTCCTAGAAACCTGTTCTCTACTCATGAACGGCGAACTCCCCAACAAAACAGAACTCGAAGAATTCGAAAATATTGTCACCCAACACACAATGGTGAACGAGCAAGTCCGCACATTCTACTCAGGCTTCAGAGCCGACGCCCACCCAATGGCCATTCTCTGCGGTGCCACCGGCGCCCTAGCAAGCTTCTACCACGACAGCCTAGACATCAATAACCCCGACCACCGTGAAATCTCGGCCATTCGCCTCATCGCCAAAATGCCAACCCTTACGGCCATGGCCTACAAGCACTCTATCGGCCAACCCTTTATGTACCCCGACAACTCCCTCAGCTTCGCGGGCAACTTCCTCCGTATGATGTTCGCCGTCCCCGCCGAAGAGTATAAAGTTAATCCAATCGTTGAACGCGCCATGGATCTCATCTTTATCCTCCACGCCGACCACGAGCAAAACGCCTCAACCAGCACCGTCCGACTTGCAGGCTCATCTGGTGCTAACCCCTTCACCTGTATTGCTGCTGGTATTGCCAGCCTGTGGGGTCCAGCCCACGGCGGCGCAAACGAGGCCGTGCTCGACATGCTCGCCGAAGTCGGCAGCGTCGAAAACATCCCCGCCTACATTGAAAAAGTGAAAGACAAAGCCAATCCAACCCGCCTCATGGGCTTTGGTCACCGCGTCTATAAAAACTTCGACCCCCGCGCCACCCTCATGCGCAAAACCTGCCACGAAGTGCTGGGCGATTTAGGCATCAACGACCCCATGCTCGACATCGCCATGGAGCTTGAGCGCATCGCCCTCGAAGACCCCTACTTCGTGGATAGAAAACTCTACCCAAACGTCGACTTCTACTCAGGCATCATTCTCCGCGCTATCGGTATCCCCACCAACATGTTCACCTGCATCTTTGCCCTTAGCCGCACCGTCGGCTGGATTAGCCACTGGATGGAAATGATCGCCGAACCCACCCAAAAAATTGGCCGCCCCCGCCAGCTCTACACCGGCGCCACCGAACGCAACGTCACACCACTCAAAAAACGAAAATAATAAACTCACCAAAAAAAAGCCGCATCAAGCGGCTTTTTATTTCTCAGAAAAATAATT
>CALFWJ010000057.1 GCA_937928525.1 uncultured Alphaproteobacteria bacterium
ATCTAAAAGCCGCGCCAAAGCCGCCACAACCGCCGTATCCGTCCGTAAAATCGTATCTCCCAAAGCAACAGGAATTAAATTCTCAACGCCACGCAAAGCTTTCACCTCAGCCGCAGAAAATCCACCCTCAGGGCCCACCAAAACGCCCAAAAAGGTCTGTGGGCTTGAAAAATCAGCATCCACCCGCATCTCATCCCGTTCCGCCGCCCATAATATAGCGCTGTCAAACGCCACCTCCGCCAACTTTTGCGGCGCGTGCAACGTCGGTAACGTCAGCCGCTCGCACTGCTCCGCCGCCTCCACCAAAATCGCTGCGCAACGCTCAAGGTTCAATTTATCTGGCACAGTATGGTCACTATAAAGCGGATAAATATCACTCACACCCATCTCGGCCGCTTGGCGCAAAACCCGCGAGAAAGTTTCCTTCTTCGGTAAGCAAATATACAGCGCCCGTACCATATCATCAGGTTGCGCCATCAATTGTTCTGTAATATCTAAACCACCGCCCTCAGTTAAAACGGCCTCAAATAAACCACCCACGCCATTAAAAACCGCTAATTTATGCCCCACTTTATACCGCAGAACTCGCGTTAACCGCCGCGCCACGTCACGCGGAAGTTTAACCGTTTTTGTCACTGCCAACGGCGCATCAACGTAAATATGTTTAAGCATAACCATCCGCAGCGCGCTCCAATTCAATCAATCGCTGCTCTAAGGCCAATAAGCTTTCTGCCGCAGTCGCCTTATCCTTCGCCACCACCATCGGCGCGCCCAAAACAACATGAATTTTTGTAAATGGCCGTATGGCTAAAAAGCCATCCCAGCTCTTTAACGCTTTACCGTGTGCACTTAGCCCAATGGGCACAATAGGCAATCCCGTCAATCGCGCCGCAGCAATCACACCGCCCTTAGCCACATGTTTTGGTCCCTTAGGTCCATCAGGCGTTAAAAACAAATGGCTGCCACTTTTCGCCGCACCAACTAGCCCGCGCAAAGCCTCACTTCCTCCCCGCGTAGAAGATCCAAACACCACCCAAAATCCCAACAACTTGCACGCCGCGGCAATAAGCCGACCATCTTTATGGCTCGAACTCAACATCGTTACCTTAGCGCCAAACCGTTTTAATTTTAGCCAAACAGGCGCGCCAAGCAGCAAACGCCCATGCCACAACGCAAAAATATAGCGTTGGTTTTTATCTTGTAAAGCTGATGCATCAGACAAATTTTCGCCATCAACATGCACCACAACGCGGCACGTTAAGCGTAAAATAAGAATATAAATTGCAATCGCAGGTGCTAGAAAATACCGCATAAACGCACCCTAAAGCCTTTTTAAAATTCTTGCAACCGCGCCATGCATCCCGTAGAGTTATGACATAGGGAAAATTTTGACAAAAAGGGGAACCACCATGACCACCAAAACAACGTATCTCGTATTCTTACAAAACACGCAAACAGGCGAAGAGTTTACCGCACCAACCAACGCCCCAACCGGTGCCCACGAAATTGCCATGGGCCAACTACGCCAACAATATCCCGCCCCTAAATTTAAAGTTCATACTGCTTACATGCAAGATGAATTGGAAGTTGCCCTTAACGGCCTTAACCGCTGGCCGGGCCTTGCTAGCAAAGTACAAGCTGGAACAGCCCGCCCAAGTAGCCGCCAAGCTGCCCCCGTGCGTGTTACATTGGGTGAAGCCACCCGCCAAGCTACAGGCGCCACCATTAATAAAACGGTAGAAGCAGCACCAACACCACAAACGCAATCTGTGCCGCGCCCTGCGCAAGCAGCACCAACAGAAACACCAACAATTGCGCCAGCTGCCATGCAAAACCAGAGCGGCATTAGTGTTATTGAGCAACTTAAAAACATGCGTAAAGCATAATAAAAGAAGTCTATTCAAATGGTTATCCCAATTATTACCCCGCTTTATGCAGCGCTTCTTGGCTTGCTTTTTCTTGTTCTTACTGTTCGGGTGGGCATGTTCCGCGTCAAAAATAGCATTAATATTGGCGATGGAAAAAATGATGAAATGCTCCACCGCATCCGTGCTCACGCCAACTTCACCGAGTATGTTCCTTTGGCACTTATTCTCATCCTCTTCACCGAGATTTTAGCTACCGACAGCACCGTTGTACATGCTCTTGGCGCGGCACTTCTGGTGGGGCGTGTGCTGCATGCTTACGGCCTGAGCGGTAACATCATGCGCCCACGGGTTGTTGGTCAAGCACTGACAATGTTGTCTCTCTTGGGTGGAAGCATTTGCACGGCAATGGCGATTTATCCCTTTTATTTCTAAGGAAAATTAAACCCTGATAAAGTGTACAAAAAGCTGGCAAAGTAGGCTGGCTTTTGTTAGTGTGCGCTCATGACACTCACACGGCCGCAAAATTTATTTATGTTCTTCGCGCTTATTGTGTCAATTTTATGCGCCGTTCAGCCAACACTAAACGCAGAGGCCCGCTTGGCTGGCAGCAAGCAAACTGCTCTTAAAATCGCTTTAAAAGAGCAACGCAAAACCCTCACTCGTATGTTTGGTCAAGATATGCATGCTCAACTTAAAACCCTCTATAGCCACGTTAAATATCAACCCCTTTGGCAGGACAGCTTATTTAAAAACCCGACCAAAAAAGCACTCATCCTTATTCATAACGCCACCGAAGATGGCCTCAATCCAACCGACTACCACCCAAGCACCCTCCAAAATATAAGCGAACAAGCCAAAAAACATAACACCAATAATACGCGTGCCATCAAAGATGTGATGTTCACCGCTGCTCTATTACGTTACATCCAAGATGTAAACTACGGCCGCATCAATCCCACCCACTACAAGCACAAAACCTTCCGCATTAATAAAAAAGAGCGTAACGAACGCGTTCTCACGCTATTCCTTAAAGGCCTTAGTAGTTATAACTTAGCTAAAACCATCCGCACCGAAAAGTTAGAAGCCCCCGCCTATATTGCCCTCAAAGAAGCCTATCAAAAATACACCCAAATCACAGAAGATGGTGGTTGGACAAAAATCCCTACTACTCGTCAAAAAATTAAAGTCGGCCAAACCCACACGAAAATCATGCCACTGCTTATTAAACGGCTAGAAACTGAAGGCTACCTTAGCGGCACACTTCCCAGTACAGTTTACACCCCAGAAATTGAAAGTGCCGTTAAACAATTTCAAACGCAAAACCGCCTAAAATCAGACGGTATTATTGGCGCAGCCACCATCCGTACGCTTAATATTTCTGCGTCTGAACGCACAAACCAACTTTTATTAAGCCTAGAGCGTTGGCGCTGGCTGCCCGATAATCTGGGCGACAAACACGTCCGCGTTAATATTCCAAGTTTTGAACTCACTGCGTATGAAGGCAAAAACGTTGCCCTCACCATGCCCGTAGTTGTGGGTAAAAAGAAGTACCAAACCCCTCTTATGGACACTATCGCCACCGACATCACCTTTAATCCCTACTGGTACATCCCAGAAAGCATTACCCGCAGTAAAGTTATTCCCGCTCTGCACAAAAACCCAAACCTATTTTACCGCCGCAACTACGAGGCAAGTTATGGTTCGTACAATGCCGCCGCCGTCACCGACATCCATAAAATCCTTGCAACCGAAGCTAGCAGCGAAGGCTATCTGCGCATCCGCCAACGCCCCGGCCGCGGCAATGCCCTTGGTCGTGCCCGCGTAGGCATTAAAAATAACGATGCTATTTATCTCCACGACACTCCCTATAAAGGTGTATTTAAGCGCCAATACCGCGCCCTCAGCCACGGCTGCATTCGGCTAGAACGCCCCGCAGAACTTGTCAGTTACCTTCTCGATAAACATCCAACTTGGCAAAAAAACCAATCAGAAAAGCTCTTCAGCCTCAAAAATCCCCTCAAGCCAACTTATGTTAATTTAGCTAAAAACGTCCCTGTTTATTTGGTGTATCATACAGCTTGGGCCGCGCCAGATGGCACAGTACACTTCGCAAACGACGTCTATAATCTCGACAAAACGCTTATTAGCGCGCTTAATCAGCCGCAACATAAACGCCAAGCTATTTTGCAATTAGCCGCGCGTTAATCTTATAAGGCTTGCCCGCTCACCGCTTTTTCCGCTAAAGTAAAATTTATAACAACGTAAGCAAAAAATATGACCGACACTTCATTTATCTCCGCTTGGATCGCAACCCTTATCGGCTGGGCTGGCATCGCGCTGTTCGCATTCTTAAGCCTTATCACGGCACCACTCCCTATCCGCGCCGAAGTTCTTGTGCTGGAAGAAAAAGCACAGAACCTCACAATTGAAAACCCATGGGCCCGAGCTACACCTACAGGCGCTCGCGTTGCCGCCGCTTATTTTACAATTACCAGCCCAATTAACGATGTTCTTCTTTCGGTTACAACCTCTGCTGCTGGTCGTAGCGAACTGCATCAAACAACCCTAGACACCAACGGCTCTATGCAAATGCGCGAGCTCGCTGCTGGCATCGATATTCCAGCAAACACAGCCATTACATTGGCTCCTGGCGGCACGCACGTCATGCTCATGGCGCTTGAAAACCCTCTCAAAGAAGGCTACGAAATTCCGCTCACACTTAACCTAAAACACGCAGGAAAACGTACCGTTCGCGTTAATATTAAGCCCGTCACCTACGTGCCAGGCCTTGAAAAATAACCCAAGAGTAACCTTCACACCTAAACGTATCCGCCAAGCGGTAGGTGTTATGGCGGTGCTCCTTTTATTAACGGCGCTTTTATTTGCAGGTGCGGGCATCCTTAGCGGATTTAGCGACATACAAAAAGTTTTCGCACAACTCCCTCTTAGTATCTATGTTATTTTTGTGGGCAGTTTTGCTCTTAACACACTGTGCCGCGGTGCCCGTTGGCCACTAGCAGCAGCGCGCTTAAATATAGCTGTACCCACCCGCCGTATGTGGCTGTTTTATGTTAGTGGTTTTGCGCTTGCCGCCACGCCGGGTAAGCTTGGCACCGCCATTCGTTTGTGGTTCCTGAAAGAAAAAAACGGTACACCCTACCAAAAATCAACTCCGCTTTATATCCTCGACCAAGCCACAGACCTCCTCGCCATTCTCGCGCTCACCCTGTGGGGGCTTATCGCCCTTACAAGCACAAAAGGCCACTTTACCACTCAAATCATCACCATCAGTGCTATTCTTATCGCCAGCACCACCTTACTTATGTGGCCAACGGCTTTACGCAAAAGTATTAAGCTTTTCTACGTTCTTACTGGTCGCCGCGCCCGCAAAAAATTCGGTAAAGTTTTAGCCGTTAGCCGCCGCCTTCATACTTTATTTAACAGTAAATTTCTGAGCTTTATGCTCCTATTTGCAAGCCTTGGTTGGCTGGCCGAAATTTACGCGCTCCACGCCGTTACTCACGCCCTTGGCCACCCCATAAGCCTGCAACTAGCAGCAGGCATTTTTGGCCTTACAATTCTCTTGAGTATTTTTTCGTTCCTACCAGGCGGCATTGGCGTCGCAGAAATCAGCCTCACGACCCTACTTACTCTCACAGGCATGCCTCTCAGTGCCGCCATTGTTGTTACGGCATTGGTACGGTTTTTCACTCTATGGCTCGCAGTGCTTATCGGGTTGGCAGCGCTACCATTTGCTTTTAAAACTAAGCCTGCTTAGATGCGCTATCACGCGCCTTAATGTGTGCATCAAACGCCATAACTTCTTCCCATGTTACGGTCTGAACACCACGTTTTGTAACGGCCACACTGCCAGCTAAATTAGATAAATGCATGGCCTCAATTTTGTCGTAACCACGTGCTAAAGCGGTAGAAAAGGCCGCCACAACACTATCTCCAGCACCAGACACATCATACACCTCTTGCGCCTCAGCAGAGACATGATGCGCGTCACCGTCAGCGGTAAACAGGCTCATACCTTTTTCACTGCGCGTAAACAAAACATATTCAAGTTTAAACTTCTCAATCAGTTCAGCTGCCAGCGTTGCCACATCAGTATCGCTATTGTCAGCAGACGTATTTTGTAAAATAAATTTAGCTTCTTTTAAATTAGGCGTAATAGCCGTCACACCAGTTAAATCAACCGCATGAAACGCCTGCGGATCGTGCAAAATAACACCGTTCGCCCACAGTTTATTCACCGCAGAAATCATTTCTTCATCTAACGTTAAATACCCATAATCAGAGAGCACAATAATATCAGCTTTAGCACGTACTAGCTTCAATTTTTCAAGCAATGCAGCTCTAATTTCAGGGGTAAGGGGCGTTCTATATTCTTCATCGAATCGAGCAATTTGCTGGCCTTGTGCCATAATACGGGTCTTTGCAGTCATATCTTCAGGCTCAGAAACAGTATAGTTCAAACTAATATTATGTGCAAAAGCGGTTTTTTTGAACGCATCACCATATTCACCAAGGCCAATTCGACCAACCATAAAAGGCTTAGCGCCCATTGCTTTTAAATTCATCACGGTATTCGCGGCGCAAGCCATATTCACCCGCCGAGACGTTGCATTAAGCACAGGTATGGGCGCTTCACTGCTCATGCGTTTGGTGTCGCCCATAATATAGCGGTCTAGGGCTAAATCGCCAAAAACAGCAACTTTAGGCTGTTTATTCAGTGTGTTTTTTAAAGTCATACCTACTATTTAGGGAAGATATCACCCGTTTGCAAGCCCTTCGGTGCAGAAGATGTTATTTTATCGCCTAATTCAGTGTTTTCAAATTTTGTCAGCAGCGCATTAAAGCTGCCAAACTTAAGCTTAGCGGTAATACGCACAGGCAGGCGGCGCTCATCTGCCGTAATGTAAATTCGCCAGTTTTTATTCAGGCCACTTTTAGGCGCTAAACTCACTAAAATAGGTTGAATTTCCCACACAGTTTGCGTGCCAAGGGCAGGGGTATAAAGTTCACGTTTTTTCAAAACTTTAAGCTCCATGCGGTACGCACCATTAAGCCCTACAACGTTTTCAACTAAGGTTTTACCTACTTTAAGCTCGTCACTATAGGTTTTACGTAGTTTAAATAAGGCACTCAAATAATCTCGCTCGGCGCCATGGGCAAAAAAAGTTTCTTCAGGGTTGCCGCGTTTTTGGTATAAGCCATTTTCACCCACTAAGCGTAGTGTTTTATGCGCTTTATAGTCATTTTCAATTTGCTGCATGTTAAACACAGAAGGTTTAAAGTTAGCGCCCTCAACCACAATTCGCTCGCGTAAGTTAAACAAAGACGTCTCCGTCCACGCCAATGCAATATTCTCATAAGTGTCAAGGGTGGGCTGATTAAAGGTAATTTCAGCCTTACCAGCGGTTAAAAAGCCAAACTTTACCTTATAATGAAAGCGCTCAAGCGACAAAACATCACTTAACGGGGCTAATAAAAGGGTAAACAGCCATAAAATTTTCATCATATATCCTTAACGTTCATTATGTGCATATCCTGCCCAAAAAACGCAATGAAGGCAATTGTTTGTTGGCGCGCTTTGTGCCAATATCTTGGTTATGGCTCAAATAAAAACAAAAACCGCCACATTTAACCGTGTTTATGCCGTCTTTGGCCTTGCCTTAATGGCGT
>CALFWJ010000058.1 GCA_937928525.1 uncultured Alphaproteobacteria bacterium
CTAAACTAAGTCATGCGCAAAATTTTAATCTTACTTCTATTTGTTATGGCTATGCCCACGCAGGCAGAAAGCTGTAAGCCTGAGCAAGACCTTAAAAATCGTGCGGTGCAAATTCTGCGGGAAGGACGGGGCGTGGGCACAGGCGTACTTCTCAATAATATCCACATTCTCACTGCTGAGCATGTATTAAAACGTCAACAGCGCGACCGCATTTGGGTACGCACCCAACATGATATGCAACACCTTATCCGAGCCAGTGTGGTGGCCAGTAGCCATAGCGCAGATTTAGCTTTGCTGGCCTTACATCCTGCCCCAAATCAAAAATTGCCACATTTACCTCAGCTAAAATTAACATCGCTTGCGCAAGGGCAAGACGTCCGTCACGTAGGCTACGCCTTTGGCCAATTGCACCGCCTTGGTGTGCTAAGCGGTACCTACAAAGGCCCACAACAAACCAGCCACCAGCAAGATATTGCCAGCCACATCACCCTTAATGCGCCAGCCTACGGCGGAGATTCAGGCGGTCCGCTCTTCAATTGCCAAGGCGCCCTTGTGGGCATAGAGTTTGGCAACCGCGCGCCAGAAGGCCTGCCGCAAGAGGTTTATTTTATCACGCCGCAGTCTATTCAGGCGTTGTTAGCTGTGCAGAAATAGCCCTTGACATTTAAGTATACGTTAAATATAAAGAATTATAAATATGCCGCACCTCGGGCTGCCAGAGGTAGGAAACATCCATGGTAAAAATTGAAACAACTGCTCAGTATACAGAAGGCAAAAAAATAAAAACAGGTTCTATCGAACTGCAAAAAGAAGGACACTTGGATAGCGAACAGCACGCAATCATTAAAGTTTATGATGATGGTGAATTAAAGTTTGAAATTCGACTTGAACCAGACAACGCAAAAAAAGTTTTTGCAGCATTTTCAGAATTATTAAGTTAGAAAATAAGCCCTCGCAAGGGGGCTTTGCCTTTGCCGAAAAACCCGTTAAACTCGCGCCATGACCGTGCCCTTAACCCACACTATCAAAACCCGCAGCCAAGTCGCGCGCACCACCGCCCATGCCCTTGGCGCCATGGGGGTGGGCGACGCCACCGCAGAAACCCGCACCCTCTGTGACTACGTCTTTAAAACCCACGGCAGCACTAACGCCTTAAATGGGCACCACCAAGTCACACCAGAAGAAGAGGCGGCCATAAAAGTGATTCTCACTCAGCGTCAAACGGGTAAGCCCTTAGCCTATATTATGGGCGAAGCTTATTTTTACAACCGCCCATTTGCCGTCAAGTCTGGCGTACTCATCCCGCGGCAAGACAGTGAAGTATTGATAGAAGGCATCAAAGAAGCCTACCCAAACCCAAACACACCACTGTATATTACCGAAGTTGGTGTTGGCTCAGGCTGCCTGCTGCTCACGTTATTGCTAGAATATCCAAACGCCACAGGCATCGGCACCGACATCGCGCCAGAAGCCATCGAAATCACTCAAAAAAATGCCGAAAAATACAACCTAACCTCCCGCTTGTCGCTGCAAAAATGCGCTGACCTCCCATCTTCACTAAAAACGGACCAAAATGGCTCAAAATTGTCCATTATTGTCTGTAATCCACCCTATATTGACCAAAACGATTCACAAGTTAGCCAAGAAACGCGCATGTTTGAGCCAGAATTGGCCCTCTTTGCCCCCAATAACGGGCTAGAAATGTACGCGCGGCTCATTCCTAAAATCGCAGCAATACTCCCAAAAAACGCCCAAAACCCTAATCTTTTTCTCGAGATAGGGCACACCCAAGCCCCTGCTGTTACCCAGCTCTTGCAGCAAAATCATTTTCAGCGCATACTATTGCAAAATGACCTTGCCGAAAGACCCCGACTGTTATGCGTAACCTCTTAATTTTATTCACCCTTTTAATCACTGCGCCGCTTGTTACTGCGTGCAAACCTAAAATTCCCTTCATCCCAGAACCTGCTCCAGTAGCCACGCCATTGCCGTATAAATTCCATGTTGGTGGTATTATTGATGGCCGTGACGTTAAAGATCCATCCGAAAATCTGAACGTCTACCCGTTTAATCGCGCAACACTTGTTTCGGCTATTCACACCAACTTGCCAACCAGTTTGTTTGCTACGCACCCCGCGCGCATTAACGTAGAGCTGCTCGAGTATACCACAACTGGCTTTAACAATAGCTTTGCCCTAAGTTATGGCGTTAGCATTAACGCCACCGATCAATTTGGCCGCACCATTGCGCCAAGCCGTGTTTACACCTGTAGCGAAACATTTGACCGCGCGTTTTACGCCCATAAATTGGCTGAAAGCGCTTATAAAGGGGAAAGCTTGTCCAATGCGGCACAAACCGTTAATATATTTGAAGATTTAACTAAGACTTGCGTCAACAAAACCATGACAGCGTTCTATAACAATGTTATTGGCGCGGCCAACTAATAAAGAGATTAAAATGCTGAATTCACTTACTCAAAAATTCTTACCAGCCATAGCCCTTGTTGCTAGTCTTGGGTTATCTGCGTGCGGAAGTACATATCTCTCGCCAGATGAAAACCCATTTACCAACGGCAGCGCTAAAAGTAAAGCCAACGTTTTAGCAAAAGAAAATTACACCCTCGACATCATCCGCTTCGATGACCGCCGCGCCGCCCGTGCCGCAGCCCTAGACGTCACCGACGATGTTATCTACGAGTACGAACCAGACACTTTGTTGGGTGGCGTTGCTCACCGCCTACCTGTTTTGTTCTCTAAGCATTTTGGTTATGGCCTCAATAAACCAAACACTTTATTGGTAGAGATGGACGTGCAAAAGCTTAAAACGCTTATTAAAACAGGCACCTTCACCAGTGGTAACTTTGGCCGCTACATTGTAGATCTTGAAATTGATATTACAGTACGCGATACAAACAGTTCTATTTTATTGGTCGATACATACCGCGAAAACTTTGAACTCCGCCGTAAATCATTCAATGGGCGCCCCCCAGGTGCCGAAATGGACCGTAGCCGCACATACCAAATGGTAGATGAAGCTGTGCGCCGCATGGCCGAACGCGTTGCACTAGACGCCAAACCCGAGTTTAAAAAAGCGCAAGCGAACCGTAAGCAACAAGCCCGTGACTTCGAACGTGCGCAGCGTAAAGCGGCCAAAGAAGCAGCAAAAGCCGAAGCTTTAAAATTGCGCGAGCTGCAAGCGCAATAAAAGATTATTGTACATCCCGCAAAAACCGTATATATAGGTTAAATCGCTAACAAACAAGGAACCCATAATGAGTGATATCGTAACCCGCGTCAGCAATGTAGTAGCCGAAAACCTCGGTGTTGAAGCTGAAAAAGTACAACCTACATCAAGCTTCGTGGAAGACTTGGGCGCCGACAGCCTAGACACCGTAGAACTTGTCATGGCTCTAGAGGAAGAATTTGGCATCGAAATTCCAGATTCAGACGCCGAAAAAATTAACACAGTGCAAGACGCCGTAGACTTTGTCACCGAAGCTTCTGAAAACGCTGCGTAAAAAAACCTAAAAGTTTAAATAAAAGAGCAGTCAATCTGCTCTTTTTTATGCCCAAAATAGCTTAAATACGTTAATATTTCTCCATGAAAAACACATCTCAGACTTCCCCAAATCACCGCGTTGTTGTAACAGGCACAGGCCTTGTTACCCCTGTGGGTAATAACGTGAGTGACTCTTGGGCTGCTCTCACCGCAGGCCAAAGCGGCATTGGCGCCATCACGCACTTTGACGCCACCGATTTTCCCACCCGCTACGCTGGCGAAGTTAAAAACTTCGACCCAGCCAGCGTTATTCCCCCCAAAGAAGTTAAAAAATGTGACCGTTTTATTCACCTTGGTTGGGCCGCAGCCGACGAAGCCCTTAAACAAAGTGGCTTGCTAGATGCCGAAACAGGGAAACTCCCGTCAGATTTACAACCCCGCGCTGGCGCCGTACTCGGTAGTGGTATTGGCGGCTTGCCTGAAATTGAACGCACGCTAGAAATCATTAAAACAAAGGGTATCAAACGCGTTTCTCCCTTCTTCATTCCCGCTATTCTTACCAATTTATTTGCAGGCCAAGTGAGCATTGCCTACGGCTTGAAGGGCGTGAATATTTGCCCCGTATCCGCTTGCGCGACGGGCGCCCATGCTATTGGTCAAGCCATGCACATTATCCGCCGCGGCGAAGCAGATGTTATTGTCGCAGGTGGTGCCGAAGCCAGTATTTCGCCCTTAGGTATTGCCGGGTTTGCTGCTGCCCGCGCACTATCTAACGGTTATAACGATAATCCAGAAGACGCTTCCCGCCCGTTCGACACTGCCCGCGACGGCTTTGTCATGGGTGAGGGTGCTGGTGTAATGGTGCTAGAAAGCGAAGCTCATGCCAAAGCCCGCGGCGCTACCATTTTAGGTTATGTTTCTGGCTTTGGCCAAACGGGCGATGCCAGCCACATCACCCTACCAGCAGAAGACGGTGACGGCGGCAAACGCGCCATGCTCGCGGCCCTAACCGACGCTCATTTACAGCCCAGCGACGTAGGCTATATCAACGCCCACGCCACATCTACTCCGCAAGGCGACGTGATTGAATCCCGCGCGATTCAAACCGTGTTCGGCGACAAAGCTGTGGTATCTGGCACCAAAAGCATGACCGGCCACATGCTCGGCGCTGCCGGCGGTGCAGAAGCCGTGTTTAGCCTACTGGCGCTCATGCACCAAACGCTTCCCCCCACCATAAATGTTAAAAGCCAAGACGAAAATTGCCCCCTCGACTGCGTACCCAACCAAGCCCGCAAAGTGGACAACCTCCGCGCGACGCTCTCCAATAGTTTTGGTTTTGGGGGCACGAATGCTAGCCTTATTTTTACAGCCTCTTGAAAAGCGAAACAAAAAAACCTATATGTAGATTATAAAGGCTTCTGGCCTGACTTATCTTACTTTCGGTTTTTTTGCACCCACCGCTGAGTGGTGCGATTTAGGAGATTGACAATGTCAACTTACACAACACCCATTAAACCCTTTCAGGTTAAAGCAGGTATGTTTGATGAACTACTTGCAAAAGGTAATCCTGGCTATGGTAAATTAGTGCATGTTTATTATCAAAAACAAAGCAGTATGAACGTTAAATACCATGAAATGGAGTGCATTTTGCTTGATAAGAGAGGTATGGTTATTTCGGCGCATGAATATACGCAAGAAGAATTTGCTGAACAGCCTTATGAGCAAACAATGAATCCAAGAAAGCTAGATTTAGTTAACTTGATCCGTAGATCATTAAATCTAGCAACCCAGATTGACCAAGTCTGGCAAATAAAAGTCGTTCTGGATGGCTTCGGTGAAGTTATTATCAATGCCGAAGAGGTAGAAATGGCATAACAGCCAAAAAAGTAGCCCGTATATCGGGCTACTTTTTTTACATATAAATTTAAGAGTTCACCAACCCTCGCGCCATGCGCCCACTTGTACCTGCACCCATGAACAACAAACCATTGCCGTCTTCGGCGTAAGGCTCGAGTAACTCAGCGAGTACAAACTCGTTCTCCGCGACCAGAACCGGTTTCTCGGGCAGGGCAGCGCGCATTTTTTCTGCCAAGGTCAGGTGGTTAACCCCCTCAATTTCAGGTTCGCCCGCCGCATAAACGGGCAGCACCACCACGGCATCCGCTACCTTAACACTGGTGGCAAAATCATCCATTAAATCGCGCAGACGGGTGTAGCGGTGCGGCTGCACAATGGCCACCACTTTGCCTTCTGCGTAAACCTTTTTTGCGGCTTCTAATGTTGCGGCAATCTCGGTAGGGTGGTGGCCGTAGTCGTCAATCACTTCAGCACCATGGAAGTGCCCCACCAACGTAAACCGCCGCCCCACGCCAGCATATTCGGCTAACCCAGCGGCTGCTTTATTCACATCAGCATTTAAAATTTGTGCAATCGCCAAAGCTGAAAGCGCATTCTGTACGTTATGCACACCCACAGCATTAACAACTACATCAGGCAAGTGCCCGCCGCGTAGAATAGCATCAAATGCCATACCGCGTCCTTGTGGTACAGGTGTTCCGACTGTGCGGGCATCAGAAAATTCGTCAAAACCATAAGTAACCACATCACAGGCAGCAAAGGCTTCTAGCAGCGCTACGCGCTCATCGTCAGCGCATAAAACGGCAATATCTTTAATGTTATCTAAAAAGGTTTTAAAGCCAGACAGCAGTTTTTCTTCGCTGCCAAAAGTGTCCATGTGCTCGGCTTCAATGTTGGTAATCACGCCAATATCAGGTTTGAATTTTATGAAGGAAGCATCGCTTTCATCTGCCTCTACCACTAACCAACCTTCAGGTTTTTCAGGCAGAATAACGTTGGTTTTAAGTGCCGTTAGTACGCCGCCATTTACCATACCTACGTCAATGCCAGCAGCTTTAAGAGCGGTATAAATAAGCGCAGTGGTAGATGTTTTGCCGTGAGTTCCTGTTACGGCAATGGTGTTAAAGTTTTGCATAATTTCAGCCAGCATATCGGCGCGGTGGATAACATCGCGGCCTGCACCTTCAGCGGCAATAAGCTCTACGTTGTTAGGCGTAATGGCTGTGCTAACCACCACAATGGCCGCACCATCTACGTGCGATACATCATGCCCGTTCATCACATCAATGCCTAAATCACGCAGGCGCGTGACATTAGTATTATCATCAGCGGCGGCATCGCTACCGCTCACATTAAAGCCAGCGCTGTGCAAACCTTCCATCAGGCCACTCATACCAATACCACCCGCACCAATAAAGTGAATATTACCAAGTTCGTTTGCAGATTTACCAAAAATTTTCACAGGATTTTAAATTCTTTATTGATTCATAATATCGCTTTTTGCCATATCTAGCACAGCATCGGCAACTTGTTTTGTACCATCGAGTGGTAAAAAGTTTTTTGCAGCGTTTTCCATACTGGTGCGCACATCAGCATGTTCGAGCAGGTTAAGCAGATGGCCTGCTAGCGCTTCAGGTGTGAATAAAGGCTCATCTAATACCACGGCCGCTCCCGCTTTTTCGGGAAGACGTGCATTTAGCGCCTGATGGCCATCGGCTAAACTAAGCGGTACATAAATAGCAGCACGCCCAAACACAGAAATTTCGGCTACTGCGCCTGTACCAGCGCGGCTTACCACTACATGCGCTGCCGATAATGCTGCGCTCATATCTTCAATAAACGGCGCCATATTGGTACCTGAAAGATTAAGTTTAGCGTAGCTTTCGGCTACCAAGTCAGTATCTTCTGCGCGGGCTTGATGTTGAATAAAGAGATTTTTGCGCAAATTTTCAGGCAATCTTGCCACTGCTTCAGGCAATATCTGAGACAAAATCCGCGAGCCCTGACTGCCACCAAGCACTAATAATCGTAACGGTTTTTGGCTCCGTTTACTTGAGTGTTTTAATCCGTTCTCAATGCTTTCACGAAGTGGATAACCAGTAGTATATAAATTTCCTGCGGGTGCTTTAAGGTAGCCAGAAGCAGCGCTAAAGGTGAGCAAAATTTTATCTGCCCAGCGCGCTAAAAATTTATTTGCGCGACCAGGAAGTACATTCTGTTCATGGATAATGGTAGGCACACCAGAAATTTTACCCGCTAAAACCAATGCCACAGTGGCGTATCCGCCAGTGCCAAATACGGCAGCTGGCGTATAAGTTTGTACTAATCGTAGCGCACGCCAAAACGCACGCAGTAAGTTAAATAGCCCTTTAAGTTTACGGATTGGATTTCGTACATTAAGCGCTGATGCAGGCAAGCGCACCATTTCAAAACCAGCATCTTCTACCAATTGTGTGAACTTACCACCACCCACAACAAATACACAGCGCACGCCGCGCGCGCGTAAATTTTTGGCGACACTTAACGCAGGGAACATGTGTCCGCCTGAAGCGCCAGTGCCAATAAGAATAGTGAGTTGGTTTTGTTTTTGTTCAGTCATAATTTATCTATCTATTGCTTTAAACTGCGGGGTTGTTTACGGGTGAGAGCAAGCACAAAACCCATGCATAATCCCATGGTCAGAGTCGCTGAGCCGCCGTAGCTTACAAAGGGCAATGTCATGCCTGTGGTGGGTAAAACGTGCAGAGCAACGCCAATATTAATGAGAACTTGTAGCGCCAATAATGTAAGCAATCCACTTGTGGCAACCATCGAAAAACGATCGGTAATACCAAGCGTACGGCTAAAACCTTGTACTACTAAAGTTGCGTAAATAAAGAGAAGAACACCACCAATAACAAGGCCAAATTCTTCTACAATAACGGCAAAAATAAAATCGGTGTGCGCATCAGGCAGCGTGTATTTAACCACGCCTTCGCCAGCGCCTCGCCCAAATAAATGACCAGATAAAATAGCCTCTGCTGCCTGGTCAACCTGATATGTATCGCCGCCATCAGGGCTTAAAAATCGGCTAATGCGACTTTGTACGTGAGGCAGCAAAGTATAGCCCTCAATAGCAGTAGCAACGCCACCAAAAGCAAGCGGAAGAATAAGCCATAAGCTTACACCGCTCATAAAAATTTGTGCTGCCCACACCAAACTAAACATCAAGAACATGCCAAAATCAGGCTGCAATAGAACCGGAATAATAACAGCAGCCAGCACCAACACAGCCAGCACAAATCCTCTAAATCTATCTTCATAGCGGGTACGAGATAAAAAATATGCCGTGACTAAAATAAGCCCCGGTTTCATAAATTCGGTGGGTTGTACCGTTTGGCCAAATACGCTAATCCAGCGCGTGGCACCCTTAACATCAACGCCACCAATAAGGGTATAAATAATGCCCGCGTAAGCTAGAATGAAAAATAAAAACCCAACCTTACGGATACCCGAAGGCTTAAGCAAGGTCATAGTAAACATAGCGCCAATAGCCATAAACATGAAAATATATTGCTTAAGCGCAAAGTGGTATGGCCCCACATTATATGTTTTCGCCGCCGACATACTTGCGGTTGTGACACAAACGCTACCAAATACCATAACGCCCAAAACCAGCAGTAAAAAGGTGCGGTCTAAGCTCCACCACCATCGTACAATAGGGTGCCGGCTTTGGCGAAAGATGCTCATGTTAAGCCGTGCCTCTCTCGTCAGGATTGATTAAAGTCTCTTGGGTTTCAGCTTGATTATGTTTCATTTTAATTTCCCGCGCGAGCGAGCTAAACACATCGCCACGGTGTTCAAAACTGGCAAATTGGTCAAAGCTGGCACAAGCAGGCGAGAGCAAAATATGCACACGCGGCAATCCTTCTTGTATGGCAGAAGCATAGGCTTCTCGCACCGCTTTTTCTAGGTTACCGCAGGCAAAAACAGGTAAATCAGCTTTCCCTAATGTTTCTGTGAAGGCGGTTTCAGCGTCACCAATAACAAAAGCAGCGCGTACGTTTTTTAGGTTTTCTAAGCAGTTTGGAAGTACTCGGCCAGCTTTAGGGCGGCCACCACAAATCCAGTAAATATTGTCAAAACTTTTAAGGGCAAAGGCGGCTGCTTCATCGTTTGTCGCCTTAGAGTCGTTAATAAAGGTCATGGTTTTGGTGCGGCATACTCGCTCCATACGGTGCGGTAGAGGGCGGAAGCTTTTAAGTCCAGCAGCAAATTGTTTAGCTGTAATTTGATGGCGCAGCGCAGCCCACGCGCACGCTACATTCTGCCAGTTATGTTGGCCAGGCAGGCTGTAAAATGCAGATAGGTCTAAAATCTTTTTGCCCGTATCAAACAAAATACCACGGCTGTTTACACTAATGTCAGCATCTAGCCCCGTTACGCTTACGGTAATAAGGTCAATATTTTGGTCTTTAATTTTAGCTGCTGCTTTAGCCAAAATAGGTTGGTCAATACCCATAATTTTTACGCCAGAATTTGTATCTACGTCTTCCATTGCGGCGAATAACTTTAGCTTAGCTTGCAAATATTTATCCATACTGCCATGACGCTCTAGGTGGTCGGGTGTTAAGTTAAGCAGCATGCCTACGTTAGGCGTTAAAAACGATAAAGTTTCAAGCTGATAAGAAGAAAGTTCCAGCACATAAGTGCCATCGTCGCCAAGCCAAGGCAGGCTCAAGCTGGGCGTACCAAGGTTCCCGCCCGTAGCGGTTAAGGTACCAGAAGTTTCTAGAATATGCCCGATTAGAGCGGTAGCGGTCGATTTACCATTGGTACCCGTAATGCAAATATAGTTTGCATCAGGGCTACGGCTTGCCAGCAAGTCAACATCGCTCACCACAGGTACATCCGCCTTCATAGCGGCAGCAATACCGGGGGCAGTAAGCGGAATACCTGGGCTTTTAACCAAAATATGTACGGTTGACCAGTCAAGGGTTTTGGGGTCTTGCAGACGGTACTCCTGCGTCACGCTGGCCGATTCTTCAGGTTTGTCATCCCACACCAACACGTTGGCGCCTGCTTGCTGCAAGGCAAACGCAGCGGTGCTGCCCGTTTTGCCAAGGCCATACACAAATATCTTTTTTCCAGCAAATAAATCCATACCTAACATTACGCCACAGCGCCCCCACAAACAAGCAAAACCCCGCAAACCTAAACCACAACCGCCCACAAAACCACCACTTGACACAGCTTAAGCTTTTAAAGTATACGTATTGTTGATAACTATAGAAACATCTATCTTCTTGAAAGGTAAAATAATGAAACTTAACCCGTCTATAGAGTTTGTAAAAAATTCAATTGATGAACCAAAAATATCAAAACGTTACCCAAAAATAACAGCAAGGTTAACAGAAGAGCTTGAGCAAGCTTTATGCGAGATTAGCCATGAAATTGAAGCTAAAAACTCAAGTGAATCAACGCGTTGGGCAATCCAGCTT
>CALFWJ010000059.1 GCA_937928525.1 uncultured Alphaproteobacteria bacterium
AATCAATAAAAATAAAGATAAAATCCAAAAGTAAATAATACGGCCATAAGCCAAAGACGGTGAAGAAGTCAAAGTCATAACAGTTCCTTTAAAAGAGAAAACGAAAAACAGATTTGTATTCAGTATAGATAAAGCTTAAAAAATGTCAAATAAAAAACCCGCGCCTCAGCACGGGTTTATCAAAAGCAGAAAACCACTACTTCAAAATCTCCGCCAAACTATCGCGCAAGCTCTGTTCGGCACTGCTTTGTTTGTTGCGTGCCGCCATTTCACTCCGCGACATCGATTCGGTTGCATAACTTGGGGTACCGTCATCATTCAAGGCAGAGCGAGGGCGCATGCTCTCCATTTTTAAGGCAGGTTCATCATTTTGTTTTTGGGGCGCTGGCGGCACAGATGGCGAAGAAGACGCCGTTTGCGAAACACTCCCCAACGACGCAGAGGCAGAGTAAGCCTGCTGCTGAACACTCTGCGGTTTAGTCACAACCTTGGTTGCGGCGGGGGCGGGGGCAATAGGGGCTTGGGTTGCGCTCATTTCAATAGTGGCGGCATCGGGTGTCGCTGTTTTAAGTTGAGTAAGCGTTACCTCCGCCTTGTCCATCGCCTTCTCAGTACGGTTAATCATATAGTCAATTTCATCAATAGCTTTGCGGGCCGCATTTATTTTTTCATCAATGCTAGGCAGTTGTTCTTTAGCGAATTTATCAAGTTCCTGCATTTCAGTGCGGGCGCCCATTAAAGTTTTAGTGAACTTCTCTTCCATCATGGGCATTTGGTTCGCGGCACTTTTAAGTTGACCAAGACGCAAATGTAACCACGTTAATAGGCCACCAATAGCGGTCATCATCACCACCGCAAAAATAGAAAAGAAGAGAGAGAAATCCATCAGAAAAATCAATAAGTTGTTTTATTCAAATACGTTCATTAAAAAAAGTATGCACCAAACCCTCAACGCATGCAACAAAAAGCGCAATAAAAAGGGCGCCAACAGCGCCCTTAATAATAATAAATAGCTCTTATAGGTTGACCTTACGGCGCCATTCAGCCTTACGGACCCGACGCACAGATTCCTTCGCATCACGCGCACGCTCTTCAAATGGCTTTTCGTGGTAACGACGCTGACGCACTTCACGGAAGATGCCTTCACGGTTCATTACTTTCTTCAAACGGCGTAGGGCTTGCTCTACATCATTATCCCGAACGTCTACGCTTACGAATGAATTGTCCATATTTTGTAAAGTTAATCCTGTGTTCATTTAATCATTTTTAATCTCTTTGGCGTATGTCCTTATTAAGTCGTATATAAGGCATAGCTGACACCTTTTTAACAAAATCCTCCCAAAGTGCAAGCCTTTTTTACATTTTCCGTGACATTTTTTACCACAGCACTCCAAAATAATACAAGATTGAGGGCAAAAGAATAGCCAAAACCACCTTAAACCCCTATAAATAGGGAATATTTAGTTAAAAAACAGAAAACACAACCACTTGAGCCTCAACCCGCGCGAAATCAAACGTAAAGTAAGCCGCATCGGCAATATTTTCCGCGCGCTCACTCAGTTGCCACCCCCTAAAAGCGATGTATTTGCAGGCTACGACCGCATCCGTCAACATTACATTATCCAACAAAGCGTCGAGCATTTTAGCCGCCGGCAAGATGATCCTGCCCCGCTGCTAGACAAAACAGTTCTCGATGTCGGATGCGGCCTCTCTGCCGTTGGCGAGTTTATGGTGCTCAGCGGCGCCGATGTTACCGCCCTCGACACCGACCCAGAAATTATTGCAGCCGCCAAACAAAAAGCCGATAAATACGGCACAGAAGTCACATTCATTGAGGGTAAAATTGAAGACCTCATTCATACAACCAGCGCCTACGATGTCATTGTTTGCCTCGATTTATTCGAATATCTCGGTGATCTCGATAAATTCTTATGGGTGGTCAAACGCCTCCTCAAACCAGGGGGTATGCTCATCTTTTCAGCCATCAATAAAAGCCCTCTTGCGTGGGTGATGCATATCTTCCTGAGCAGTTGGGTGTATGGCCGTACGCCCCGTGGTAGCCGTAAGTTCAGCCGTTTCTATAAATCAGAAGACTTAACGCAGCTCCTCGAGGCGCAAGGTTTCGCGCAAATAACCACTCAAGGTCTAGCCTACAATACGCGCGATAAACGCTGGCATCTTAGCAAAAAAATTAGCACGCGCTATTTAGGTCAAGCTGCCCAAAAAGTAGATTAAATCACGTTAAACACACATTTTTTACAGTAGCCTTTTGTAACCAGAAGGCGTAAACTTCGTAATAATAAAACAAATAATAATAACTTTAGTCAGGTCTACTTCTATGGTTGCTCCATTATCGTTGCGCACGCTGCTTAAAAACATGAAACCAAAATCGGCAGCACCACTAGCTGAACTTCTCTACCAAGATATCCCAGCCTCAGAGCTTGGCATTATGGGGCAAGACCACACCAGCACTTTAGCCGCCAATTTAACAGCGCAACTTGCTCAGCACAAAGTAGGCGCCATGCACCTAGAGGTGTTTAATCCTGACTTTTCTAAACATTCAGCCGTTTGTCTTATCGTGCCAGACATGCCCTTTATCGTTGACACAGTCTGGATTACACTGCGCCAGCACAACCTAGGTATCCACCATTCTTTCCACCCCATTCTAGACCTCAGCAAAAAAATACCAACAGTTGCAACAAACAACACCAAACAAGCTGTGTCACTGGTGTGGATTGAATTCGACCGCTGCAACGACGCAAAAATTATGGCCGAGCTAACCACAAGCCTTAAAAAAGCTATGCAGCAACTTAAAGCAGTAACCAGCGACTTTACAAAAATGAATGCCAAGTGCAGCGAGGTAGAAAAAACTTTTCCCGCCGACAGTTGCCAAAATTTCCTCACATGGCTCGGGCAAAACAACTTTATTTTCCTGGGTTACCGCCACTACGACTATACCCACACGAAGTCAGATATCAGCATTAAAGTAACACCAAAATCAGGTCTGGGTATGCTACGCGACGATAAATCATCGTCAGTGGCCAAAGGTAAAAAAGTAAAAGCCACGGGCACAACTCTACAGCACTACGTTGACGATAAAACACCCATTGTTATTTCAAAAACCCCCGACAAAGCTCAAATTCACCGCCACGCCCACATGGATTATATCGGCGTGAAAGAATTTAATAAAGCTGGAAAACTCGTTGGCGAGCACCGCTTTATTGGTCTTTACACCAGCCGCGTTTACACGGCCCATGTGCGCAATATTCCAATTGTGAACACCAAAATTGAAAGTGTTCTGGCCGAATTTAGCAAGAATCATACGAGTGGCCATAATAAAAGTGTGCTCACCAACATCCTAGAAACCTTCCCGCGCGATGAACTTTTCCTCATCGACAAATCTGATCTTTACCGCATCGCCACAGGCATTATGCACCTGCAAGACCGCCAACACGTCCGCACCTTCATCCGTAAAAGTGCAGCCGAAGGTGCCGTTACGGCCTTTATCTATCTGCCCATGACCCGTATGAACAGCAAAGTGCGCCGCAAAATTGAGGCCATTTTAATGGCTGCTTACGCAGGTACCTCCGCCGACTTCCGTGTCTTTATGGAAGATGCCAGCACCCACGCCCGTATTATCTATAAAATAAAAACCCCCGATCCTCTAGGCGAAAACACTAAAGTTAACGATGCCAAAGTAGCTGAAAAAATTAACCTCGCCGCCAAAGGCTGGAGCGATAATCTCCGCCATGAACTTATCCAAGCCAATGGCGAATACGATGGCCTGAGCCTCTATAACACCTACGAACCAGCGTTTCCGCTTGCCTATCAAGAAGTTACAGCGCCCGCCATCGCCACCGACGACGTGCAAACCATGGCCATCATGCAAGAGCTGAACGATGTTTTTGCCGTCCGCATTCACAGCAAAACAGCTAAAAACCAAGCAGCAACCGCTAATATTCGCCTCTTCCGCCGCGAAAACCCAGTGTCCCTGTCAGAAGTCATGCCGCTCTTTGCCTGTCTTGGCCTCCACGTGGCCACGCAAAACAGCCTGCCAGTTCAGCTTGCCACAGGCGCTACCATTTGGGTGCACGATTTTAATGTGCCTCTAAAAGAAGAGCAATGCCTCGATACCAAACGCATTTCCAACCTCACATCCGCCATCAATGCGGCATGGCAAGGCAACATCGAGAACGATAATCTTAACCAACTGGTAGTCACAGGTGGCCTCAATAAAGAAGAAGTCTTTATTCTGCGCGCCCTATCTGCCTACGCTCAGCAAGTCAGCGTTAAATATAACAAGGCTGTTGTGCATAATACACTGGTTAAACATCCCAAAATTGCAACGCACTTAGCCCACTACTTTGTGGCACGGTTCGACAATTCACTCAGTCAAAAAGCCAGCAGCCAGCAACAAAATACTCACAAAAACGCCATAGAATCAGCGCTCAAAAATGTGAGTGTTCTCGCCGAAGACCAAATCATCCAACTCCTACTCCAAGTGGTGCAAGCGGCATTGCGCAGTAACTTTAGCAGCAAGGCCAAACACGAGCCATTGGCCATTAAACTCGACAGCAGCCAAATCAAAGACCTGCCAAAACCGACACCCTATCGCGAGATTTTTGTCTATCACAATACCCTAGAAGGCGTGCACCTGCGCGGCGGCCCCGTTGCCCGTGGTGGCCTGCGCCACAGCGATCGCCACGCCGACTTCCGCACCGAAGTCTTAGGTCTCATGAAAGCCAAAATGACCAAAAACACCATCATCGTGCCCGTAGGCGCTAAAGGTGGCTTTGTCATCAAAGAAACCTTTACCTCAAAATCTCGCGAAGAATACACCGCAACAGTCGAGAGCTATTACAAACAATTTATCAGCGCCCTCCTATCGCTGGCCGACAATATTGTTAAAGGTAAAGTTATTCACCCACTCGGAACCAAAATCTACGATACTCCAGACCCCTACTTTGTGGTCGCGGCCGACAAAGGCACAGCCACCTTCAGCGACACCGCAAACACAACAGCTATAGAGGCCCGTAACTGGAAACCAAACGAAGGCTACTGGCTTGGCGACGCCTTCGCCAGTGGCGGCTC
>CALFWJ010000060.1 GCA_937928525.1 uncultured Alphaproteobacteria bacterium
GTTCTTAAAGGTTTAGAGGGGTGTTCGCGTGTAATTGTCTTACCGCTCTATCCACAGTATGCTGGCGCAACGGTGGGTAGCGTGGCTGATGCTGTGGGCAAAGCCTTACCAAGCTTAAAATTTACACCTGCTATTCAAACCGTCACGCCTTACTATGATGACCCCGACTATATTAAGCTGCTGGCCGACAGCATCAAAAAACATTATGCGAAGAAGAGTATGCCTGATGTGGTACTGACTAGTTTTCATGGCCTGCCTGCCCGTTACTGCAAAGAAGGTGACCCTTACTTCTGCCATTGCCACAAAACAGCGCGCCTAGTAGCTGAAGAGCTTGGGTGGGACTTTGTGGCCGATTGGGAGAAAGATTTTCCGCCCGCCAGTAATGATAAGCCGCGTTTGGTGCTGACCTTTCAATCTATTTTTGGCCGCGAAGTATGGCTGCAACCTTATACCGACAAAACTTTGGCAACATTTGCCGATAAGGGTATTAAAAACGTGGGCGTAATTACGCCTGGTTTTGCGGCTGATTGCGTGGAGACTTTAGAGGAAATTAACATTGAAGGCCGGGCTGAATTTATGGAGCATGGAGGTAAAAACTTTGAGTTTATCCCGTGTTTAAACGCTGAAACGGGCCACACCAAACTCCTAACTAAATTAATTAAGAAATTACTTTAACTTATTGATATAAAATAATTTCAATAGGCATTTCAAGTGTCTACTTGCCCCCTGTCAAGAGGATGTCAGGGGGTATTTCTTTGCCTATCTATAATAGTATGCCAAGGGGGATGCAGTGCATCCACTCAGGAGGGCCACCGGAGCGAACAATAAGAATAACGCTGCGGGGGCCCTGTTGGGATTTTAAGGCAGGGAAATATAATACGTATTGTCGTTATTATATAACGAGAGAAGTTTAAAGGATTTACGATGACAACATCACAAGACGCGCTACAAAGTTATTTAAAACAAGTACGCACCTATAGCACCCTCACGTTTGAGGAAGAGCAACGCCTTGCAAAACTATGGCGTGATAAGCAGGATGAAAAAGCGTTCCATTCGCTCATGGAGAGCTACTTGCGTTTGGTGGTTAAAGTTGCCCTCTCCTTCCGTGGTTATGGTCTTCCGGTTGAAGAAATGATTCAAGAGGGGAATATTGGCCTAATGCAAGCGATTGCTCGGTTTGACCCTGACAAAGGTTTCCGCTTATCAACTTATGCTATGTGGTGGATCCGCGCTCAGGTGCAAGAATTTGTGCTAAACAACTGGAGTATGGTTAAAATTGGCACCAGCGGTGTACAGAAAAAACTGTTTTTCAACTTACGTAAAATCCGCAGTCAGCTGGAAGACATGGATGGTTTTGAGCACCTATCGCCTGACGCTGTGACTACAATTGCGAAAGAACTTAATGTAAAAGAAAAAGACGTTCTGGATATGGAACACCGTTTACGTGGCCAAGAAATGAGTCTCAACGTATCGGCTGGTGGTGAAAACAGCCAAGATGAAGGCAACGCCACTGACTACCTTGACCAAATTGTGGAAGAGCGCCCGAACCAAGAAGAAGCGTATAGCGAAATTCAGCAGAGCCGTCACCGCTACAGCCTCTTGCGTGAAGCATTAGGTGAATTGAATGACCGTGAACGTGAGATTTTTGTCCGCCGTCGCTTGAATGATTCAGCTGAGCCTTCTACGCTTGAAGTTTTGAGCCAGCAGTTCAAAATTTCACGCGAACGTGTTCGTCAGCTTGAAAACCGCGCGTTTGAGAAAGTGCAGACTTATATGCAGGCGGTGGCTTAATATCATTAACGCAGCAAGCAAAACCCCCACCTTACGGCGGGGGCTTTTATTTATGCGCTTTCTTTTTGCTAGGCTTTCTCTGTAGCCCAAGCAAAATTTAAGCCGTAACAAAATTGAGCTAGTTCTGTATCTGCTTCTTCTAGAGCCTTGGTATCTTGCCAATCTAACCAGCTTGTCATGCAGTTTTCTAAGCTTTTATCTTCAGGAAACTCTGGCCCTTGGCGATGAATGGCCATGATAGTAAAGATTTTATGGGCGTAGAAATACGGAAATTCGTCATCACGCTTAAAGCGATTTTCAACATCTCGCTCATCATTCATAACCTGCCTGACAAGTTGTTCTAAACACGTATTAATGCTTGATGTCCACCATTTTTCTGGATCGCGGTCGTAATTCATACGCTCTTCTACAAAAATATCAAGCTCTGACGCATTACAGCACTGACTTAACGCGTGCGATAAATCATCGAACTTAAAGTAGCGGTTATTTCTTTTAAAATTTTGCAGAATTAAACTAAATTCTAACGCTGCATTATTCAATTTATTAAAGGCGAAGCTATCTTTATTTGTTTTATACAGTCTTAAAAAGTGGTGATACACATCTGTGTATCCTGCTTCAATTGACCAATGTAGGCTGGTTTGTGAATCATGATTTTTGCGCTCTTCATCTATAATTTGTAAGAAGTATTTGAGCGCTGCAAGGGCATACTCTGAACGTGTGCCACCATCTTCAATGAAAGATGTGTAGTGTGTTTTTGCTCGCTTTAAAATATTGCGCGAAGGAAGTGGGTGCGGAGGTGTAGGGTTATGTTGCATATTAATGCCTTTCTGAACGGTAAAAGATGTAGCTTTATTTATTTTGTGTACTTTATCAGATTTTAGAATTTGCGCAATAAAAAAACCGCCTCTTATGTTGGGCGGTTTCTTTAAAGTTAGGCTATCTATTTAGCTAAGCAGTTTTTTAACTGCCTCACCAATATCTACCGGTGTTGGACAGACGGTTACACCTGCGGCTTCTAGAGCGGCCATTTTACTCTCGGCGGTACCCTGACCACCAGAGATGATGGCGCCCGCGTGGCCCATGCGCTTACCTTTTGGTGCACTGGCGCCCGCAATAAAGCTAACCACAGGTTTAGTTACGCTGCTTTTAATAAAGTCTGCCGCTTCTTCTTCTGCCGTTCCACCAATTTCACCAATCATCACGATAGCTTCGGTTTGAGGGTCATTTTCGAACGCGCTCAGGACTTGGATGAAGTTGGTGCCGTTAACAGGGTCGCCGCCAATACCGACGCATGTAGATTGGCCAAGGCCAGCATCGGTGGTTTGTTTAACCGCTTCGTACGTGAGCGTACCAGAGCGCGAGACAATTCCTACACGGCCTTTACGGTG
>CALFWJ010000061.1 GCA_937928525.1 uncultured Alphaproteobacteria bacterium
TGCCACAAACCTGCTTATTCGCGGCCCAGTACAAGCCCGTTACGAGCACGGCGTAGAACGTCTTATTCTCGCCAACCTCACCACCGAAGATTGGCCAAAACAACCCACCCCAGATGGTTGGTTAAACGCTAACCTAATAGCTGCCCTTGGGTTACCCGCGCCTGAAATTGCCCTTGGCCTTGGCAGTGCTCACTTTTTAGCGCTCACCCAAATAGGGCAAGAGGTTATGCTGCTGCGCGCCACCACCAATGCAGGGTTACCCGTACCAGCATCTTCTTGTTTAACCCAATTTATAACCAAGCTTAATCCACTCGAGATAGAGGTCATGACCAAGCGCGGCGATACATATAATAGCTACCTCAATACTTTGTTTGGCACCACCGACAACCTTACGCATTATAGCCCCAACAACACCCTCACCGATCCCGTACATAAAAACGAAGAATGGTCAGCTTCTTTCATCGAAGGCCTGATGGCCTGCCCCTACAAAACGCGGCTAGAACGCTTTTACAAACTTGCGCCGCCAAACCCCTATAACCAAGAGGAAGATGCCCGCGATAAAGGCACGCTCTTCCACACCTGTTTACAAGCCTTTTTCACGCAAGCTCAGCACGCACCGCCAAACTTACCAGCTCCTTTTGGTGCGCTCATAACTCCGGATAATTTAGCCGCAGCACACACCCATTTTATGGCCATTGCCGATGTTTACTTGCGCTTTATTAATGCAGAAATTGCCTCTGTTTGGCGCGCCCGATTGAATGTTCAAGCCCAGCTTTTCTTGCAAAAAATGATTGAAATCCAAACCCAAAACCGCACACCAAAGCTGTTTGAAGAGCGCGGAAAACTAAATTTTGCAGGCATTGTTCTTACCGCCCAAGCCGACCGCATAGACGTACAAACAGGGCAGACTTTTGGCACAATTATTGATTACAAAACAGGGGCGCCACCAAACTGGGGCACCGTTAAAAGTGGCCTTAAACCGCAACTATTGGTTGAAAGCATTTTAGCTAACAACGGCGCCTTCGGGAACGATATAACAGCAACGCAAGCGCTTGAGTATTGGCAACTTGGCACGGGCAAAACCGACTTTAACGTCACGCATCTCTCCCTCAAAGAAGAAGATGTAACAGCAGCGGAAGAAGGGTTAGAAAACCTGATTACTCACCACGTTACGTCACATCATTTCACCGCTGTAGCAGGCGGAGCGGGCCGCCTAGCCGACGGCATTTGCACCTACTGTGATTTTAGTTCAATTTGCCGCTTTAAAAACCAAGATTCCGCATGACCAACATAGACCACACCACCCGCACAGACCGCATTAATGCCGCCACCAGCTTACAGCAAGCAGCGGCCAACCCCACCACTTCAGTGTGGCTTGCTGCCAATGCGGGCACAGGTAAAACCACTGTTTTGGTGCAGCGTATTATCCGGCTTTTAATGCATGATGTGACTTTACAGCCAAGTAAAATTCTAGCACTTACATTCTCTAATGCTGCGGCAAGAGAAATGAGCGAGCGCCTGCACCGCGAAGTATTAAAACACACACAAGAAGATACCAAGATGCGGGGGCAATGGCTCAGCCGCATCCTTGCGCGCACAGCCACTGAGGTCGACGATGCTACCTTTATGGCGCTACCTGTACGCCTACAACTCCATCCTGTCAGCACCCTAACACTACATGGCTTTTGCCAACGTATTTTACAACGCTTCCCGCTAGAAGCTGGGCTGCAACCTAACTTCACCCTGTGGGATGAAACTGCGCAAAAAGATGCCCTTAAACAAGCACGCGGCGCCGCTATTCGCACCATAAGCACTCCCGAAAATCCAGAGTACTGGGCGTTCATCTGGCTGGTGGGTCAACTGGGTGAACTTGCCCTAAACGATGGCGTAAATGTTTATATTCAAAACCGTGATAAAATTAAAAATGCCCTCACTCACGACTACGATGAGCGGCTACGCACAACTCTTAATATAGAGCCAAACGCCAAGGTAGACAACCTTATTAAAGAACTCAACACGCAACTTCCCGCCAACACTGATGTTATAAATTATGTGCAAAACTACCTAAATACTTTAAAGCAAGGTGGTAAAAAAATACAGCAATGGGCTGCTGACTTTAGCATAATGCTTAGCTTAAACGAGGGCGCCCAAAGTACCGCATGGCAAAGCCTATTTTTAAATCCAAATGGTTCCCCAACCTCATGGCATAATTTTATTACTAAAGCGATTCAACCCGACATCCCCGAAGACTTCGAAGCCGTTTTAACTGCCGAGCAAACCCGCCTCACCGCACACCAAAACCACCTTAAAGCCATACGTACATACCTAAATACCACTGCCTTTGTGGCGGTGGGAAAACACACTGAAGAACTTTACGCGCAGCATAAAAAAACTGTTAGCGCTCTCGACTTTAACGACCTTATTACCCACGCCGCCACCCTCTTGAACACGCCTGAAATTTCCGATTGGGTACGCTATAGGCTAGACGGCGGCGTGCAACATATTCTGCTCGACGAAACCCAAGATACCAACCTCATGCAATGGCACGTCATCAAAGCCCTCACCGCCGACTTTTACACCGGCGCCGACCAGCACGACAGCCAAAATAATAACCCACGCACCTTGTTTGCCGTGGGCGATTTTAAGCAATCTATCTACCGTTTTCAAGGAGCTGAAAGCGCCGTTTTCTCGGCGATTAAACAACCGCTTCTTGCCGCGCAAAAAATTGGCT
>CALFWJ010000062.1 GCA_937928525.1 uncultured Alphaproteobacteria bacterium
GTGCATTTTAATATCTTGCTCAGCTAAAATTTTGGCTTCAACTTGACGTGACAATTCTATAAAATCCGCCGCTGTTGCACCGCCTGTATTAATAAAAAAGTTTGCGTGTTTTTCACTTACTTGTGCGCCACCAACGGTCATACCACGACACCCTGCATCATCAGTTACCTTCCAAGCACTTAGTTTTTTGCCATCTACAGTTGGATTACGGAACCAACTACCAGAGCTTGGCACCCCAATGGGCTGGCTATCCGTACGCTCATGGTTAATTTTTTTCATCTCTTCTTTAATTTCAGCTTTATCGCCTAACGTAAGCTTAAATACAGCTGCTTTAAACACACTTCCAGCTGGCAGTTCGCTGTATCGATACCCATGCGGCACATCTTTCGCATTTATAATTTGTGTCACTCCTGATGCATTTAACACATGAATTTCAGTTAAAAAATCAAAAGTTTCGCTACCATAGCAGCCTGCATTCATTTTAAGGGCACCTCCAATACTACCAGGAATACCCGCATAAAAAGCCAAACCTTTTAAGCCTGCCGTGCGCGCTGCCCGCGCAACTTTACCGCAAGTGGCGCCAGCTTCAGCGTAGATGGTATTATTTTTCCTCACGTCTACCGCGTCAAATCCACGCCCTAAATGTGTCACCACGCCTTTAATACCAACATCAGCAATCAGCGCATTACTTCCTGCGCCTAAAATCAGAAGTGAAAGATCCGCTTCTTTGTTCCGTAAAAAGGAAGAAAGATCGCTCCAATCTGCAAATGCAGCAAAAACTTCAGCGTTGCCGCCCACTTTAACTGTTGTAAAATCAGCTAACGGATGATTAGGCGTATAAGTGCCTTTAATTTTCGGTAAATTTTTCATAAGTTAAATATAGCAAATTTCACAAAAAAAAGACAGCCGAAGCTGTCTTTAATAAGCAAAGCAGAACTATTTAAGTTCAACAGAAGCGCCAGCTTCTTCAAGTTGCTTCTTAACCGCTTCAGCGTCATCCTTAGCAGCACCTTCTTTAACGGGCTGAGGAGCACCTTCAACAAGGTCTTTAGCTTCTTTAAGACCAAGGCCAGTAATGGCACGAACGGCTTTAATAACTTCAATTTTCTTGTCGCCAACAGCAGTAAGAACAACGTCAAATTCCGTTTTTTCTTCGCCAGCAGGTGCACCACCAGCAGCAGCGGCAGCAGCAGGTGCAGCAGCAGCAGCGGCAGATACGCCCCAAGATTCTTCAAGCATTTTAGATAGTTCAGCAGCTTCCATCACGGTAAGAGCTGAGAGTTGATCAACGATTTTGTTTAAATCAGTCATCGTTAGTTTCCTTTATAGTTTCGTTTTATAATTTAAATATTTTGTACTTAAGCAGCTTCAGGCTTCATCGCAATCACGCGCGCAACTTTAGTTGCAGGTGCTTGAGTAAGCACAGCAATTTTGGTTGCAGGTGCTTGGAGAAGGCCAATCATCTTACTCCGTAGTTCATCAAGTGATGGCATGCTCGACAACGCTTTCACGTCAGCCGTTTCAAGCCGTTTTTCACTCATGGCGCCACCAATAATTTCAAACGCTTCGTTTTTATCAGCAAAGGCTTGAGTTATTTTAGCAGCGGCTACAGGGTCAGATGAGAATGCAATAGCTGTCGGGCCCGTCATCATATCAGTGATATGCTCAAACGGAGTGCCCTTACACGCAATTTTCAGGAGGCGGTTTTTCACCACGTGCACTTGGCCATCAGCCTTGCGCATTTCGGTGCGTAGTTCGCCCATCTGACCAACAGTTAAGCCACGGTAGTGACCCAGAACCATTGTTTGCGCGTCTTTTAGGTGCGTATTTAAATCAGAAACGAGGGTTTCTTTTCCTGTACGGTCCATTATAGACTCCACATCAGTTTCCTTCTTCATGTGCCCTATGCACACAAAGTTTCCTATCGCTAGGACCACCAAATTTTGAAGAATATTGTAAACAAAGAACCACACAGGTGTGTAAATTCTGTAAACTTTTGACTTCTTCCTCGGTTGGACATTAAGAAGAACTTGCGCCCCTCACCAACTGTCTTCAGTAGATACCCATTATTTAACGTAACTTTTAACCACATGCAAGCATAAATATGGTAAAAAAGCGCCATGAAAGAAATTAATCCAGCTCCGCGTAAACGCATCAACCGTGCCATCAAAATTTCTATCGCCATTTTTATTGGCTTGCTTACGCTCACCATTGCTTACTTTATTGGTCTATTTGCACTGCTTATTGCTGCTTTTTGGCTCATATGGGGCTTTATTGTTGCTATATCTCTTGCAATCTGGGGCTGGTTGGTCGCCTTTTTTGCCGGTACATGGCTGGTTGGCCTTATCGCCACCCTAACGGGCTGGATAACCACCTTCTTTATCTGGTTTAGCGGTACGTGGCTTGGCAGTATTTTCGTTCCTATTTATCAACTTGTTTTCCCGCTATTTGCTAAAGTTGCCCCCTTCTTTAGTGTGGGCAGCAGTAGTGCCAAACTCATGAAATGGTTCAAGAAATTCCGCAAACGCGGCCAAAAAGATATTAAATCTGCGGTTAAAAAAATCACAAAAAAATAGAGGCCGCAGCCTCCATTTTTTATTTAACCACACTCAAACCTCGGTTTTCAGCCTTTGCACGTATTGGTAACCATGAAGGTGTTTGCCATAAGTGTGTTTCGCCCGTCAGCAAAAAGTGACGTACACGCCACTCTAATTCTTCACGTATAATATGTTCTTCATAATGCCCATCAGATGAAATTAATTCACCATGAATAAACACATAAGCTGCTTTTCGACTTTCATTTGCAGCAGGATTTTCAGGTAAAATTTTTAAATTCTCAACAATAGCGCAGGTGCGTACATCAAACTTTGTAATGCCAGGTATGCTGGTTTCTTCGCATAGTTGCGCTTTGGATAGTTCTGTATTTACAGGTGACACAGTGTCCCTCCTAAAAAAGATAAAAGATAGCCCGTCACAGCGATTAAGATGTATATCTTACGCCATATTTTTACAAAAATCTACCCTTCCCGAACCTATAAAAAACGCGTACTATTTTCAACATAAACAACACAAAGAAAACACCATGAGCACCTCGCAAAAAACGCCAAAACTAGCCCCTCGCATGTCTGCCGTTCAACCTAGCCCTATTATTGAAGTAAGCAATGCGGTCCGCGATCTTAAAGCCAAGGGCGAAAAAGTTATTAACTTTTCTATTGGTGTTCCGGGTTTTCTACCCCCCGCACATGTTTACGCCGCAGCTGAAACCGCCGCAAAAGAAGAAAACGACAACGGCGCCTACCTTGCAGGTCGTGGTCAAAACGCTCTCATCACTGCCTTTCTTGACCGCCTCAAACAAAACGGACTGAACTACACCGAGGCCGAAACCTGCGTTCAACTCGGCGGTAAAGGCGCCCTCTTTAACCTCTTTCAAATTCTGGTAGAAGCAGGTGATGAAGTTCTCTGCCCCGCGCCCTACTGGGCCAGCTACCCCGACATGGTCGCCCTTGCAGGTGCAGATTTTCGTGCCATCGCCTGCCCTGCCGCACAAAACTACAAAATGACACCCGAACAACTCGACGCCGCCATCACACCAAAAACCAAAGTCTTCATTTTTAATAACCCCAGCAATCCAACGGGCATGCTCTATACACCAGAAGAAGTCGACGCCCTCGCCGCTGCACTAGTTAAACACCCCCACGTCACCATTATCAGCGATGACATCTACGACAAACTCACCTACGGCGCACCCTTTAAACACGTCACAACGTCTGAACCCTCCCTTAAACCCCGCACTATCATCGTCCAAAGCGTGTCTAAATCCTACGGC
>CALFWJ010000063.1 GCA_937928525.1 uncultured Alphaproteobacteria bacterium
TATAACCGCACACGCCTAAGGGCAGGCTGGCAATAAAGCTATAATAACCCAACTTGCTTGCTTTGGTTGCAACGTTTATAGCAATTGCCCAAACGATTAATGTAAAAACAATTTCGAAGATTTGAGGGCTGATATTGCCTATTCTTAACCAATAGAGGTTTGGTAAAGAGCACTGACGACTGCAATAACAATAACGCTGCTTTTAAATAGCGTGCGCCAGCTTTTTTCATCGTAGGATTTTTCTGCTGTGTAATGGGCGATATAGCTAAATATAACGACATAAGCTGTGTTCGCCATAAGCGCATTGTGTGGTGGTGTGGTTAACGAACTGAGTAAGCCCATAGTTGCGGCATAAAGCGCTGCGATAATGAATAGCCAAACAATAAGCATAACAACGCCGTGCACGTTGGGGGTGGGTTTGGTGAAGGTCATAAATTTTCCTTAAAAAACGGGATGAGTAATTAAAGGAAATGTAGCTAAGCTCAGAATTTTTGTCAACTCTGTGCAAAACAGGCTATAGTGTGCGCATGGATTTATTTGACTATATTGATGATGATTTTGCGGATGAGAATATGGTGCAGCATGAGGCGCCTGCTGAGCCGCCGTTGTTGACGGTATCGCAACTGTCTCACACCTTAAAAAGCACCGTTGAGGCCTTGTTTGCTGAGGTGCGGGTGGAGGGCGAGATTAGTCGTGTATCGCGGCCCGCATCGGGGCATTTGTACTTTGATTTGAAGGATAAAAATTCTGTGATTAATGCCATTGTTTGGAAGGGGGCGGCGGCGCGCTTGACCCACTTACCGCAAGAGGGGCAGCAGGTGGTAGCGCATGGGCGATTGACCACTTATGCGCAGCGCAGCACTTACCAGATTATTATTGATAAGCTTGAGCCTGCTGGTGAAGGCGCGTTGTTAGCGCAACTTGAAGCGTTGAAGAAAAAGCTGGCGGCGGAGGGGTTATTTGATGCTGAGCGTAAGCGTCCCCTGCCCTATTTACCACGTAAAATTGGAATTATTACCAGCCCTTCTGGTGCAGTGATTGAGGATATGTTGCATCGGTTTTCTGACCGCTGCCCGCGGCACATTATGCTGTGCGGCGTGGCGGTGCAGGGCGCGGCAGCAGCGCGGGAAATTGTGGCCGGCATTGAAACTTTTAATGCGCTGCCAGAAGCTGAACGACCTGACGTACTGATTATTGCCCGCGGTGGGGGTAGCCTAGAAGACCTGATGGCGTTTAACGATGAAGCGGTGGTACGCGCCGTGGCGGCGAGTGAGGTTATCACTATTTCGGGTGTGGGGCATGAACCTGACACGACTTTGTGCGATTACGCCGCCGATGTGCGGGCGCCAACACCAAGTGCAGCAGCAGAGCTGGCTGTGCCTGTGCGCGATGATTTATTGCGCGCGCTTGAAGCTTATACCGAGCGGTTACCTGCGGCTTTGCGTGGGCGCGTGGTGCGCATGAAAGAGCGCTTAACTTTAATGGCACGCACGTTGGAAGATCCGCGCCGTGAAGTCACCCAGCGGCGGATGATTTTGGAAGATAAAGCCGAGCGGTTATTGCGCGTTGTGCCGCAACTTATTGGGCAAAAACGGGAGCTTATTTCTGCACGGGCAGATGTGTTGGCGCAATTATCGCCTTCGGCGCCGCTGGCGCGCGGGTATTTATATGCTACCAATAGTGTGGGAGATATTCTGCGGAGTGCCAAAACAAAAGATACAACGGCCACACTCCATTTTGCTGATGGCAAACGGGCTGCCGAACTTAAATAAGGCTTGACTTGAATACATACTTTCTTTACTTCTAAGGCATATCCATATTCCGTTTTTTCATAGAGAGGAGATTTCTATGCTTACTATTCCGCAGCTCCTTAAGAAGCACGTGAATAAAATTCATAATATTGAAAAAGTTTTTGACTATTCTTTTAAAGATAAAACTTTAATTTTACGCGCGATTACGTCTGCCAACATGAATTATGTTGATGAGTACGGCAAAAGGTTTGATTACGAAGCGCTTGAATTTTTAGGCGATCGTTTGGTTAACTTGTTAGCCATTCAATACAAATTTAAACTGAATGACTCACCCACATGGCTACACAATAGAGTTGGATTTGGCGTTGCAAATCAACATTTAACCAACGTATCAAACACACTTGGTTTAAAAAAATGTATTATTTTTCCTGACGACCTTGAGATGGTTCCAAAGGTTCAAGCTGATGTCATGGAAGCTATTTTTGGTGCCATTTATGAAGATTGTGGTCACCATATGCCTATACTTGAAGCAGCTTGGGCACGCATGCATTTGCTAGGTCATTTAACTAAACGGGCGAATGGTATGTCGCTTAATCAGTTATTACAATCTTTTAAACTCAGGCAGCCAAAAATTAGGATAAAAAAAATGTCGCTTAATTTTTCGGGTGTTCTTGAACTTACTCAACTTAACTTAACTCTTAAATTTGCAAACCCTTCGCGTAAAGAAGTTACAACTGAACTTAAACAAAATCTGCAAAGAGAATTACAGGTACTCTGGTTGCTGAATCAACTAGAGAAAAAACAGGCTACCTAGCGGTGGCCTGTTTTTTTATGTTGTTTTCGTTTAGGATGCTGTTATGCGTTTATTTATTTTTTGTTTTTGTTTGTTTGTGAATCAGCTTCAGGCGCTTGAGTTTTCTGGCGCGTTAACGCAAGGTGGTCATGCTTTTGCGCGGGTTGAAGCTGGGAGCAAGGTTATGTTTGCGGGCAAAGAGGTGCTTGTGGGCAAAAATGGTTGGTTTGGCATTGGCTTTAACCGCAACCATGGGCCTGAGGCTGAAGTTGCAGTGACAGATGCGGCGGGTGTGAAGACGGTGCATAGCTTGCTTATTACGCCACGTAAATTTAAAGTACAAAATGTGAATGGTGTGCCGCAAAAAACAGTCACGCCGAATAAAACGCAAAATACACGGGCGGCCGATGATAGCCGTGGAATTAAGGCGGCGCGGAGTGGAATTTCTGGTTTTGAACATTTTTTAACGGCGTTTAAACAGCCTGTACAAGGTCGAATTTCTGGTGTTTATGGCAGTCGCAGAACCTACAATGGCGCAGAGCGTAGTTGGCACAAAGGGTTAGATATTGCCGCACCAACGGGTACGCCTATTGCGGCACCAGCAGCGGGGCGCGTGGTGTTTGCCGCAGATACTTTCTATAATGGAAACTTGATTATTTTAGACCATGGCCAGCAGTTTTTTACGATTTATGCGCACCTAGATACGATGGCCACTGCGGTGGGCGATGACCTTAAACAAGGTCAAACTATGGGTACAGTTGGCACAACGGGGCGGAGTACTGGGCCACATTTACATTGGGGGCTATATTGGGGTCAGATGGCTTTAGACCCTGCACTTTTGTTGACTGATTTTTAAATTCTGACGTGAAAAAGCAGCCCTTGGGTAAGAGCTGCTTTTTGTTTGCTATTATTAATCTGGCCACAACGCCTTGGCTGCGGCAATTAGAATAATCGCCATTAAAGCAACGATAAAAAAGTATTCTAGCGCTGAGTTATCAGTTTTTTTGCGGCGGCTTATGTAAAAGCCTAATGCGATTGCTGCAATAACAATAATAAACGCATCGCTATATTGGCTGATAAAAGAAGACATGATGTTTCTCCTGCTAGAGGGACGTCTAGCACGTTGGGCGGATGCCCGTTTTGGTTAATACTTTATATATGGGGCGCAACGTGTGATATTTCAAGACTGGTATATTAAGCTTTTTTGCACTAAACTATAGACATGTCACCCCTTAAACCCCTGCTATTTTTATTCAACGCTTTATTGGTGAGTAGTGTATTTGCGCTAGGTGCCGATAAATACGTAAACGATGGTGCTGGGTTTGGCTATATTCTACCTGAGTATTTTTATTACTTTGTTATTTTTGGCGTCGCAGGGATGTCGGCCCTATGGACGCTAGTACACATGCTTGGCGGCTGCCTATTTGGGTTAGCTGCGGGCGGCGTGTGGGATGGCATTAAGCTTGGTTTTACGCTAGGTGCTGGCCTTGGTATTAGCCGTTTATGGCCGTATAGCATGGCGTGGGCAGCTGGTATTTTTGCTGGTAATGGGCCGTTACTGCATATTATTGGATTTGTGCTGCTAACGGGTATTTTATATGGTTTAAACCAGTTTGTAATGTACTTCTGGAACAATATTCACTCGAACAACTAAACTTCAAACTTCTTCACTTTTTTGGGTGATGGCATCATTTTACCAATTTGAATATGGCGATAGATAAAGCGGAACGCCATGCCTTCTGGTTTATCTAGCGTGAACTTATAAATCATGTACACGGCCACACACGCCATGCCAAATGCCATGAGAGGCTCGTGGAAGAGGAACATAAGCGTGTAGTAAGTGCCTAAAAATGTAAATGCGTACTCGGCGTTACGGTTGGGTTTATCTATGTTGCGGGGGACTGGACGGGTGGCCATGGGTTTATTTTCTTTTTATTGCCAAGGTTGGGTTTGATCGGTGCCTGCAGCGCTATGCACAAACGGGCGCACACCTGAGTAAAAACTTTTATACATCCCCGGGAATGAGCTAAGGGCAACCGCTAACACAATCATGATAATGCCAAAGCCATTGCCGTGAATAATAAATTGGAAGAAGCCAATAATGGCAATAACTAAACTGATAGCAACGACGTATTTGCTGGAGAGGAGTGTTTCTAGGAACGTGAGTTCAGCGCTGAATTGCGTACCCGAACCACCGCCAACGCCGTTTGTGGGGCGGAAGCCTGTGGCGCTGGTGCCGCCATCTTCTTGGTCTTGTACTGCATTTGCTGGATTAAGTGGCACAACAGCGCCTTGAGCGTTAACTGTTGCTGTGTTCATAACAAAAAAGACAAGTGCAATGTATGTGAATATTTTTTTCATGACTTAAGTTTACCTGAGTTTGGTTTAAGAGAAAACCGCCCGAAGGCGGTTTTTAAAGTATCTGTGACTTTTTAGGTCTTACTGTTCGCTATCGAAACCACCAATATCTTGCGTTTCGCCAGAGTTACCTTCAGCACCTGCAGCTTGCAAGAACTCACGTGTACCGTTGTAGAAACCACCGAAAATACCAGGGAATGCCGTAATAACGATACCACCGATAATGAGCATCACGCCCCAGCTATCTTGGCTCATGAGCCAGCGCCAGAGACCAAGAGCAGCAACGAGTAGACCGATGAAGAGGCCGTAGTTACTTTCAATCAGGCCCGAAACAGCGTCGATAAGGCCTTGTGAGTTAACAGTGTCTTGCTGAGCTAGTACATCAGCGGGAATAAAAGTAGCGATAGCAGTAACTGCAACGAGTCCGCCAATTGTAAATAGGTTTTTACGGTTGATCATTTGAGGTATCCTCTTTTTTCAAAAATTTGTCTTGGGGGCACGAGTGTGTGTCCCTGTATTCATATTATGGGGCGTTGAATTAATTTTTCAAGACATGGGGGGATTATTTTTGCGTTTTTGTGGCAAATTCACGCTTATTGGCAGGTTATGTGTGGCTTTTTTA